>WJLX01000155.1 GCA_014728225.1 Candidatus Coatesbacteria bacterium
CGGCCGGGGGCCGGCGGACGCAGGCTGGAGAGCCCGTGCTCCCCAGCCGATTGCCGATCATCCTTCGCCGTCGTTAAGAATGAAAACGGGTCGGAGCGCACCGACCCGTTTTCCAAATCTTGTGAGCTTGACCTTCCGCCGGCTAATCCAGCGCCTTGATGGCGCCCCAGCTGTCGGCGACCGTCGAGAAGCCCTGGGTGCTGAAGTTCCAGCTCAGCGGCGCGGCGGTGGCGTTGCCCAGTGTATCGGCCAGTCCGGCGGCCAGGGTGCAGGTGATCATGGCCGGGGGTAATTCGTCCGCCGGGGTGAAGGTGCAGACGACGTCCTTGGGGTTGGAGTCGTCAATGAGCAGTTCGCCGGGAACGGCGGCCGTCGCCGCGGGTCGCAGACCCAGGTTGGCCGGCGGTGCGGCGTTCGGGGTGATGCCGCCGCCGTCGCTCTCCACGGTGAAGTCGATTGTCGACGGATCGACTCCGGTCTCGTCGTAGCAGTGGAAGACGATGGTGGTGTTGGCCGGCACGCCCGCGGCGCCGTTTGCCGGCACCTGACCGGCGACGACGGGGGGTTGCTCGTCGGAGGGCAAGACGACCTCGAAGCCGTAGGTGTTCTCGGCCAGCCGGGTGTTGCCGACCAGCGATTCCTCGGCCCGGACGTTCCAGTACCACGAGCCGGCGTCGAAGGTGCCGAAGACGATTTCGTAGGAGGTGGCGTCACCGACATCGAGTTCGCGGGCCCCGGTCAGCTCGGGATTGTCTGCCAGCAACAGATCGTAGCTCAGCTCCCCCGAGCCGTTGTAGAGGGGCTCTTCCCAGCTGAAGGAAACCGGGACGCCGACGCCGACCTCGACGTCGTCCTGGGGGGTCAGGAGGTTGAAGGGCCCGATCTGGCTGTCCACCTGGAGCTGATCGATGAAGCGCACGCCGAGATACTGCTCGAGATTGGGCTCTTCGTAGAGGTAGAGGGCGGCTTCCGAGCCGTCGGCGTTCTCCAGACCCACGGTGGCGCTGGCGCCGTAGTCGCGCCAACTGTCGCCGAAGACGCTGCTGTAGTGCATCTCGATGCGATTGTTGAAGCCCGCGCCTTCGGATGCGTAGATCTGCAGCTGGAACTTGATCACCTCGGCCTCGGAGCCGTCGGCGAAGTAGGCCGGACGGTAGGTGATCGCCAGGTACTGAACGCCGTCTTTCTCCGCCTGGTCGACGAACATATGGGGCACGCGCAGGTCGTCCCACCAGATGGCCATCAGGGCGTTGGGCGGCTGCGGATCCGGGATCTGCTGGTTGAGGGGGTCGTCCATCGCCTCCTCGGCGAAGCCGATGATCCCGTTCGAACCGACGTAGAGGGTGCTGCCCGTCGGGTAATCGACGCCGCAGAAGCGGACGTCGAAGGGCAGGGTGGTGGTCCAGTACTCGTTGTCGCCGACCCAATTCTGCTGGCCCATCTGGCGCAACCACCAGTAGCGGAAGGGCGGATCCACCAGCTCGTTGGTGTCGAAGAAGTAGTAGCCGGCACCGGAGCCGCTGGCGAGGGCCGGATCGAAGGCGGCGTCGGCCGTGGTTTCCCCGGCGTGCACGGTCAGCGCGGGGGCGGCCAGGGCGGCCAGGGCGGCGAGGAGAAGCAGCGGCAACGTTTTTTTCATGAGCGCTCCCGGATGTCGGCTTGAGGCTGTCGCCTTTGGACGGCGGCGTCGTATGCAGAGTCTAATATAAGGATAAGTTCCGGCATGTCAAGGCCCGTGCCCAACTAATCCGGCACGACCCTCGAGCGCAACGGCCCGGTCGGGGGCGCCGGGAGCAGTCGGACTACCCGGAATAGCCGCCGGGTGCCCGGTTTCCCGCTAAACGGGGGGGGCGGATCGGGGTTGAACGGCGGGGTCTTTTTTCCACCCGTAGCGGCGCGGGCGCTCCGTCGGTGGGCGGGGCCCGCGCGAACCCATTATAGAGCAAGAAGCCTGTCAATTCAGTTGCCGGTCCGACACCGACTTCACCACCGGCGCCAGTTCAGCTCCAGACCGCGCTCGGTCAGGGCGGCGAGGAACTCGGCGGCGGGCAGGGCGTGCTCCGGCGGCAGGGCGCCGGTGCGCTCCCGCCGTCCCGCGGCCAGCAACCGGGCCGCCACGGCCACCGGGAACCCCGTGCAGCGCATCATCGCCGTCAGCCCCGCCTCCTCGTCGGCGTAGTCCAGCAGCTCGGCGCGCAGCCGGCCCCCGGGTCCGCGGAAGTCGGCCAGCAGGACGACCAGGTCGCGGCCCGTCCCGGCCAGCCGGGTTTCGAGTTGGCGCTCCAGCAGCCGGCGGGGTCGCAGCCTCGCGCCGTCGACTTCCCGGGGTTCGTCGTCGTCGAGCCCCAGCTCGAACAGGGCCCGCACCAGGCGGGCGTGCCCCGGATACCGCAGGGTCTTGTACTCGACGAGGTCCGCCCGACCGGCGTAGGTCTGCGGCAGCGTCGAGGCCCCACCCGAGGTGTGGAAGGCCTCCAGGGCGCCCAGGACCGGGTGCTCCAGCTGCTCGATCTCGCTCAGGGCCGGGACCGTCGTCGGCCGTCCGCCGCGCAGCACCCGGCAGGGCTCCCGATACTCGTTGACCAGCCCCTCGGCGGAGAAGACGATCTCGTAGCGCCACTCGCCCCGCGGTTCCCGCGGCAGGCCGCCGACGCGCAACCGGGCCTCGTCGAGCCCCCCGAGGAGTTCCTCGGCCCGCCGGGTCAGGACGTTGACCAGCCCCGGCGCCAGGCCCATGTCCGGCAGCACGACCACCCCGGCCCGGCGGGCTTCCTCGTCCAGCGCGAGCTCGGCGGCGACGACGTCGTTGTTGCCGCCCAGATCGACGAAGTGACAGCCCGCCGCCACGGCGCAGCGCGCCAAACTCAGGTTCAAGCGGTAACTGGAAGCCGAAACGAGGACGTCGACGTCGCTCAGCCATTCAATCACGGTGTACTCGTCTGTCGCGTCGAGGCGTCGCCCGACGACCCGGGCGTCGTCCAGCCGGGCCGCCAGTCCGGTCAGACGATCGCCGTCGTTGTCCGCCAGGCGTAGCTCGAGCAGCCCGTCGTCGTCCAGGCAGTCTCGGGCGATGGTCCGCGCCATCATACCGCAGCCCAACAGGGCGATCCGCATCGTCGGCTCCTTTCGTGGCCGGTCGAGGCCGGGTGGGGTCGCGGCCCAGCCGGCGAACGCTGTCAGGTCGATTATACCAGCCGGCGGCTGTAATCGCCGCCGGCGCTGTTATATACTCACCAGGTGGGACTGAAACGCTCGACAGCCCTTCTGTTGCTGACGCTGTTGGCCGCGTTCTGCGCCTGTCGGCCCGCTGAGGGCGACGCCGCTTTGCGCTGCCTGGCCTACGCCGAAACCTTCAACGAGGTCAACCTGGTTTTGCGGGTCGAGGAGGCGGCCTACCCGATCCTGCTGGAGAAACTGACCCTGGCCCAGAACCAGTTGCGCGAGCGCCTGGAGGAGCTGCCCCGGGAGCTGCTGCTGGCCGCCCGCCGGGTGGTGCCGGACTCGCCGGAGGCCCGGGCGGTCCTCGAGACCGAGGGCCGGCGGGCCGACGAGTTTCGGGCGGCCCTGCTGCTGGAGGCCGAGAAACTCCTCGACGAGCCGCCGCGGCCCCGGCCCGTCGACGGTCGGTACCGGGTGGACCTGCTGACCGTGGCCCTGGTTACCCCGCAGCAGCGCCTGGAGAGGCTGCGCAGCGTCGGGCTGACCGCGGAGCTGGCGGCCCAGTTCGAGGACTACGAGATCGAGCGCCGCACCGCCGGGTTGGCCTGGCACGAGCTGGCCGGACGCTACAGCTCGGCCCTGGCCGCCCGCGTCCCCGAGGCCGCGGCCTACCGCCGCGTCAACCGCGAACTGACCAACCGGCTCGAGGCCGTCCGGGAGTACCGCCGCGGGCTGAACGAGCTGGAGAACCCCTTCGAGGAAGCGGGGGAGAACGACTGATGCCCGCCGAACTGCGACAGCTCTTCGGACCGGCCGGTCCCCTGGCCGGTCTATTGAAGAACTACGAGCCCCGCCCCGCCCAGGCCGCGATGGCCGAAGCCGTCTATCAGGGATTGCGCGACGGCGGCGGCCTCCTCGTCGAGGCCGGCACCGGCACGGGCAAGAGCCTGGCCTATCTGATCCCCGCTCTCGAGCTCGGCGGCACCAAGGCCAAAGTCGTCGTCGCCACCCACACCATCGCCCTGCAGCAGCAGTTGATGTCCGTCGACGTTCCCCTGGCCCGGGACGCCCTGGGCACGGACAAGCCGACGGCCCTGCTCCAGGGGCGGACCAACTACCTCTGTCAGCGCAAACTCCACCGACAGCAACTGCTGGGGCTGATCGCCGGCCGGGGGGCCGCCGAGCGCCAGCGCAAGCTGTTCGAGCTGGCCAAGAACGCCCGACGCGGCGACCGGGCCGAGGTGCCCTTCAGGCTGCCGCTGGCCGAATGGCTGTCCGTGGCCAGCTCGCCGGACACCTGCGCTCGCTCGGCCTGCCACTTCCACGGCGACTGTTTCTACCAGCGGGCCCGGCGCCGGGCCCAGGGCGCGGCCCTGATCGTCACCAACCACGCCCTGCTGCTGACCGACGCGGTGATGCGGGCCAAGGAGACCCAGGTCCTGCCCGATTACGAGCACCTGATCATCGACGAGGCCCACCGGCTGGAGGATTCGGCCACCAGCGCCCTGGGGCGGATGGTCTCCCTGGGCCGGCTGCGGGCCCTGCGGCGCGACCTCTACTCCCAGCGGCGCAAACGCGGTCTGCTGGCCGCCGTGGTGCAGACCAAGGTGCTGGAGGAGGGTGAGCTGCTGCGGCGGCTCAGCGATCTGAACTCCGCCGGGGAGCGGCACTTCGCCGACCTCGACGAGCAGCTCCCCCGCCGCGGCGAGCGCACCGTCATCGAGGATCGCTTTCGCGGTGAGAACACCCTGACCCTGCAGTTGGCGGCGCTGGCCGATTGGCTCAAGGAGAGCGCCGCCGGCGTCGACGAGGAGGACGCCGCCGAGATCAGCGGCGCCGTCGGCCGCCTGCGCGACTTCGCCGCCGATCTCGAGGCCCTCGAGGAGCGCGAGCTGGAGGATTTCGTCTACTGGGCCCAGCGGCCCGAACCCGCCGCCCCGCCGGAGCTCCACGCCGCCCCCGTCGAGGTCGGCCCCCTCCTCGGCGAGCTGCTCTGGCCCCTGGCCGGCGGCGTGACGGCCACCAGCGCCACCCTGACCGTCGACGGCCGCTTCGACTACGTCCGCTCCCGGCTGGGCTTCCCCCCGGGCGCCGAACTGGGCCTGCCCGGCGGCTTCGACTACGCCGCCCAGACCGCCCTCTACCTGCCCCGGCTGCCCGACCCCCGCCACGACGACTACTACCCCGCCGCCGCCGCCGAGATCATCCGCCTGGTCAAGCTCGTCGAGCGGGGCGGCAGCCTGATCCTCTGCACAAGCTACCGCGCCCTGCGACGCTTCAACGAGCTGACCGCCGGGGAACTCGAACCCCTGGGTTATCGGCTCTTCGCCCAGGGCGACACCGACCGCAGCCAACTGCTGCGCAGCTTCAAGCGGGCCCGGCGCGGTGTACTGTTAGCCACGGCCACCTTCTGGGAGGGCGTCGATCTCCCCGGCGACCAGCTCCGCCTGCTGGTCATCGCCAAGCTGCCCTTCGCCGTGCCGACGGACCCCGTCATCCGCGCCCGGGGCGCCCGCCTCGAGGAGCGCGGGATCAACCCCTTCATGGCCTATTCCGTCCCCGTGGCCGCCCTGCGCCTGCGCCAGGGTTTCGGCCGCCTGATCCGGGGCCGCGACGACCGCGGCGTGGTCGCCGTCCTGGACAGCCGGGTGCTGACCAAACGCTACGGCCGCGTCTTCCTCGACTCCCTCCCTCCGGCGCGCCGGGTGCCGCGCTTCGACCCCGTTGTCCTGTCCGATTATCTGAACTGACCCAGGGTCCACCCTACAGGGAAAAAAATGCCGGCCGCGGGCCGGCATGTACAGATTTCGGGAGCCTGTGCTCCATAGCCAATGCGCGAGCGAAGCATATCAACCCACGTAGGCGGGGGCTTTGCCCCCGCCTACGTTACGCCGTCACCGAAGCGTCCCCAACCACAATTCGCGGCGACCCGCGCCGGAACTCGCCCTAGCGGGGCATTCAAAGAAGTCAGCCGGAACCGGCGGGCGCCCGTCAGCCCCGGAAGCCCGCCAGGCCGACGGCGACGTGGCCGATGCGCTCGAGCGGCGCCGCCGCCAGACGGTTGAAGCGCCGCCTGAGGTTGTCCCGCAGGCGGCGGAAGATCTTCAACCGCTCGCCGTGCGCCTCGGGCGCGGCTGCCGGATCGGCGTAGGACCAGAGGATGGTCGTCGTACCCGCCCAGCTGGGGCATTGACGCCAGGTGTCGTTATCGAGGACGATCACCAGGTCGAAGCCCTCGCCGGCCAGTTCGATGGTCGACTTGGGGCGCTGATCGCCCAGGGGTACGCCGATCTCGCTCAGCACGGCGTAGGTCATCGGGTGGATGGCTGGACCGGGTTCGAGTCCGGCGCTGAAAGCGCCGAAGGCGCCCTGGCTCTCGTGACGCAGCAGGGCCTCGGCCAGTTGGCCGCGGGCCACGTTACGGTGCGACAGGAACAGCACCTTGTAATCGTACCGTCGGCGCGGGTGAGGGCTTATGCTGGGCCAGGGACGGGGCATGCAGCCTCGGTGTCTGGGAACGGCGCAAGCGGCTGACTTGGGTACACCGTTAGTATTGTAGCCGAACTGCGCGGTGGCGACAAGGGCCCTTTACCCCGCCGCCTCCGGGGTGGTATCGTAAAGCGACAAACGGTGAGTTGCGACTCAACGAAGGGACGGAGCAGAACATGGACACATTCGTCATCCACGGCGGCAAGAAACTCGCCGGCGAATTGACCGTCTCCGGCTCGAAGAACGCCTCGCTGCCGATGTACGCGGCGGCGATCCTGGCCGTCGAGGGCGAGCTGGTCCTCGGCAACATCCCCCGGCTGCGCGATGTCTTCACCATGCTCGAGGTGCTGCGGGTACTGGGGGTGGAATCACGCTGGCTGGACGATCACCGGGTGGCCCTCGACGGTTCGGGGAAGCTGAAGGAGACGGCGCCCTACGAGCTGGTGCGCAAGATGCGGGCCAGCGTCAACGTCCTGGGACCGCTGGTGGGCCGCCTGGGGCGGGCCCGGGTCTCCCTGCCGGGCGGCTGCGCCATCGGTACCCGGCCGGTGGACCTGCATCTCAAGGGGCTGGAGGCCCTGGGCGCCACGGTGGAGATCGAGCACGGCTACATCGTCGCCGAGGCCGACAGGCTGCGCGGGGCGCGGATCAACCTGCTGGGCGCCAACGGCCCCTCCCGCGGCGCCACGGCCAACGTGCTGATGGCCGCCGTCACCGCCGCGGGCACCACGGTCATCGAGGGCGCCGCCCGGGAGCCGGAGACCGCCGACCTCTGCAACCTGCTCAACGCCATGGGGGCGCGTATCGGGGGCATCGGCAGCCCGACCCTGGTCATCGAAGGTGTCGAGGCTCTCCACGGCGTCGAGTACGCGGTGATGAGCGACGCCGTCGAGGCCGGGACCTACATGGTCGCCGCGGGGATGACCCATTCCCGCTTCAGGATGAACAACTGCCCCCTGGCGATGATGGGGCCGATCACCAGCGTGCTGGAACGGGCCGGGCTGGGTTTCAGTCCGGGCGGACCCGGCGTCGTCGAGGTCGACGGCACCGACGGCCTGTTCCCCGTCGAGGTGCGCACCGGCCCCTGGCCGGAGTTCCCCACGGACATGCAGGCCCAGTTGCTGGCGATGTGCTGCCTGGCGCCGGGGATCAGCGTCTTCACCGAGACCATCTATCCGGACCGCTTCATGCACGTCCCGGAGCTGGTCAGGCTGGGCGCCGCCATCAGCCGGGACACCGCCACCGCCGTGGTCCACGGCACGGCGGGTCTCCAGGGGGCCCATGTGATGGCCACGGACCTGCGGGCCTCGGCCGCCCTGGTGCTGGCCGGGCTGGCCGCCGAGGGCGAAACCCACGTCCACCGCGTCTACCACCTCGACCGGGGCTACGAGAAGATGGAGGAGAAGCTGCGCGCCCTGGGCGCCGACGTCGAGCGTGTCGAGGAGGCCTAGGGCTCGTTAATATAAGCCGCCCGGCGCCGTCACGGTTCTTGCGGGCCGAGTCGTATCTGCCGACCGGGCAGATACGACTCGGTGCAAGAACGCGCGCCGGCGCCTCCCTTGACCCCGTCCCGGGCGCCCACTATAATCCAGGGTCCCCGCACGTCGGGGGCCGATTGTTACCCGGATTAACCATAAACGACCCGAGCGAACGTGGAAAGGAGGCGACGTGGAAGTCCTGCTCAGCGATATCGCCGCGCACGTGGGCCGGACCGTGACCGTCAAGGGTTGGGTCCACAACAAGCGGCAGAGCTCGAAGAAACTGCTGTTCCTGCAGTTGCGCGACGGCACCGGCACCATCCAGGGGGTGGTGGCGAAGAACGAGCTCGGCGAGGCGGGCTTCGCCGCCGCCGCCGCCGCGACGCTGGAGTGCTCCTGCGAGGTCGAGGGGTTGGTCAAGGCCGACGAGCGCGCTCCGACGGGCCACGAGCTGGTGGTCAGCGGTTTCCGCCTGGTGGGGGCGAGCCCTCCGGACTACCCGCTCCAGCCCCGGGGCAAGGGCGAGGAGCCCCACGGAGCGGATTTCCTCTTGAACCATCGTCATCTTTGGCTGCGCACTCCGCGTCAGCGGGCCATCCTGCGTCTGCGCGACCGGACGATCTTCTACCTGCGCAGCTTCTTCGACGAGCGTGGTTTCACCCTGATCGATTCGCCGATTCTGACGGCCAACGCCTGCGAGGGCACCAGCACCCTGTTCGAGGTCGACTACTTCGACCGGCCGGCCTACCTGTCCCAGTCCGGCCAGCTCTACGTCGAGCCGGCCTGTCAGGCCCTGCGCAAGGTCTACTGCTTCGGTCCGACCTTCCGGGCGGAGAAGTCCTTCACCCGCAAGCACCTGACCGAGTTCTGGATGCTGGAGCCCGAGGTGGCCTTCCTGACCCAGCGGGGCAATATGGACCTCCAGGAGGCGATGGTCAAGTACGTCGTGGGCCGGGTGCTGGAGGACGACACGGCGCTGATCAGCGAGATTCACGACAAGCGCGGCCTGGACTTCGCCGAGGACGAGGAGTCCGCTGACGAGGTCGTCGACCGGCTGGAGCAGGCCCGCGACACGGACTTCCTTCGCCTGACCTACGACGAGGCGCTGGCGGAGCTGGAGCGCCGGGGCGAACCGCTGGAGTGGGGGGAGGACTTCGGCGCGCCCCACGAGTCCGCCCTGGTCGAGGGTCTAACGGTGCCGGTCTTCGTCGAGCGTTGGCCGGCGCAGGCCAAGGCCTTCTACATGGAGCCGGACTTTAATGACGAGCGCTACGTTCAGTGCGACGACCTGATCACCAGCGGCGGCTACGGCGAGCTGATCGGCGGCAGCATCCGCATCCACGATCCCGAGCTGCTGCTCGAGCGGATCGACGACCACGGCCTCGACCGGGTCGACTTCCAGTGGTACCTGGACGTGCGGCGCTACGGCAGCGTGCCCCACGGCGGCTACGGCCTGGGGCTGGAGCGTTTCGTCCAGTGGCTGGGCGGCGTGCGCCACATCCGCGAGGTGATCCCCTTCCCGCGGACGATCAAACGCCTGGAGCCCTAGGCTGAGCGAACGGTGGACTGACGGGGGCGGGCATTCCAGGTCGGCCCCTTCTTCGTTACCGGTGATTACGAGTGACGCAGCTTGTCGCGAGCCCGGCGGAAAAATCCGCTGGACCGAGGCCCCGGCGGAAGCCGGGGCCTCGTCGTTCGTCAAGGGTCAATCGGTAACGGCCGCCGATTCAATACCCCTCGATGATGCGGTTGACGATCCGCTCGGCGAGGAGTTCGACGAGGCGCTCGTAGGCCTGCTCCTCGGTCTCGGCCTCCATCCCGGCGACGTCGATATCGTAGTAGTCGACCTTCTCGCGCAGGGTGGGCACGTGGAACAGGTCGCGTTTGCTGGCCAGGTCGCGGAAGGTCAGCTCGACCTCGACGGTCAGCTCGCGCTCCTTGACGTCCTCCTCGACGTCGTAGGTCTTGGCCCGGGTGACGTAGCGGGTGATGCTGACCAGGAGGAGGGCGTCGGCGCGGTCGCGGTCCCTGACGGTCAACGGGGAGTTGGTCAGCAGCTCCTCGATGACCTCCTCGGTGAGGGTCTGCTCGATGCCGTAGGTGAAGGTCTGGTTCTCGAAAACGGGGACGGCGACGGACTCGATCCCCGGCGGCAGGTTGGGGGTGAAGGTGTAGCGGCAGCCGCCGAAGAGGACGAGGGACACAAGGGCGATCATCGGCAGGCGTCTCATGGGGCCACCTCGCGCAGGTAGGTCGTCAGCCGGGCCAGGGCGCGGCCGCGGTGGCTGACGGCGTGTTTCTCCTCGGGTCGGTACTGGGCGAAGGTGCGCTCGTCGCCCGCGGGATGGAACAGGGGATCGTAGCCGAAGCCGCCGTCGCCCCGCCGCCGGTCGCCGATCAGGCCCTGAACCTCGCCCCGGGTGCTGAAGAGGATACCGCCTGCGGCGTCGACCAGGGCCAGGGCGCAGGTGTAGTGGGCCCGGCGGTCGGCGACCCCCTCGAGCTCGGCCAGCAGGCGGGTGTTGTTGAGCGCGTCGGCCTCGGCGCCGGGAACGCGCAGCCGTCGCCCGCCGGGATAGCCCGGGTGGACGCGGCGCAATTCGGCGTCGGTCAAGCCGTGGTAACGGGCGCTGAGCACCCCGGGCGCCCCGCCCAGGGCGGCCACGCTGAGGCCGGAGTCCTCGCCCAGTCCGGGCACGCCGAAGGCCCCGGCCACGGCGCGGGCCTTGATCAGGGCGTTGTCGCGGAAGGTGCGGCCGTTCTCGACGATGCGCAGGGCGCCGTCGGGGTCCAACTCGTTCAGTCCCAGAAGCTCGAGGCCCCGCGGTTCGAGCAGCTCGCGCAACTCACGCAGCTTGGCGGGGTTGCGGGTGGCGACGATCAAGCGACCGAAACTCATGTTATATAATCCCTAACGCGAGGTTAATTTATTTAATCTTTCACTTGACAATCTCAAGGTGCCCGGCTATACTGTTGACGAACTGAGGGCGGGAAACAGTATTCGGCTCCAGGGCCCGCCGCCCGGCAAGCAACGCAAACATGCAAACGGCAAACATGCAAACGAGGATGACAATGCCCTACCCGATGCCCCATCGCTGCCCCGTCTGCGGCCACGGACTCAACGTCGTCGAGGTCCACTGCAAATCCTGCCGCACCACGCTCAACGGCGACTTCGCCCCCTGCGAGTTCTGCAGCCTGTCCGTGGAAAAGCGGGCGCTGCTCAAGAGCTTCGTCGCCGTTGGCGGCAGCATCAAGGCCCTCGAAGAGGTCCTCGGCGTCAGCTACCCCACGGTCAAGAAGCGCCTGGGCGAGCTGGCCCGGGAGCTGGGGGTGGCCGACCGCATGCCGGCCTACGATCCCAAGAAGCTCGCCGAGGAGCGCAGCGGCATCCTCGATCAACTGGCCGCCGGCGAGATCGACGCCGACGAGGCCGCCGCCAAACTGGCCGAACTCTAACGCCTTGCCCGACCAGGAGAAACCGAGCAGCTCAAGAGTACCTGAAACGGCGCGGCCGGTCAATCCGCCGCCCGGACGGAGGAACAAGCCGTGAAATCCCCAGACACCGCGCCCGGCCTGATCGTCAACATCAACATCAACCTCATCCAGGCGCCCGCCGAGGAGCTCGACCCCGACGAACACGTCTGGCTGATCGAAGAACCCGTCACCGCCCACCGCAGCCCCTTGGGGCTCTAGCGACAAGGAGTAACGATGAACGCCGAAGAGCGCAAGAAGATCCTCGACATGGTCGTCAACGGTCAGCTCACCGCCGAAGAAGCCGAGAAGTTGATGGCCGCCGGCGAGAAAGCCGAGCGCGAGGAATCCGGACTGGCCAGCAACAAGTTTCTGATCATCAAGGTCCACCAGGGCGAGAACACCAACGTCAACGTCCGCCTGCCCATCGGGCTGGCCAAGATCGCCAAGATGTTCATCCCCAAGGACCTCGAGGTCAACGGCAAGCCCCTGGACATCGACTTCGACGAGATCATCAAGCTCGTCGAGACCGAGGTCACCGGTAATATCGTCGAGGTGCACCAGATTGATGAGGAGACCGGCGAGACCACCGACGTCGAGATCTACCTCGAGTAGCTGGCGGCACAGCCCTGGAACAATCGAGACGGGCCGCCAGGCCCGTCTTTTTTTTGACAAGTACTATCAACTGCAACTATTATTGCTCTATGGATGTGATTGCGCCAACTTATTTCAAACGGTAGACGACCTCAAAGGAGGCGGAGAATGAAACGGATGCTGTTGCTCGTTTCGGCCTTGGCCTTAGTCGCGC
>WJLX01000156.1 GCA_014728225.1 Candidatus Coatesbacteria bacterium
GAGTTCTTCACCGACCTGGGTTTCTCCGCCGCCGACGCCCAGACCAACGCCGGCAAAGCCAAGCCCGCCGGGACCGACTACTTCGACGACGGCACCGTCGAGTACCGGATGACGCTCAACCTGGGCGGCGAGGGCGGCCTGACCGCAGCCTTCGGTGTGGAGCTCGTCGAACGCTAGTCAATCCCGCTCCTCGAGCTGCGAATACGCGAGCTGCGAATACGAAGGGGCGGCCCCACGGGGCCGCCCGACACCGTTGAGTGGCTTCGTCGAGAGAATCCCCCGACAGCGGCGCTACTTTATCTCCAATTCGGGGAATAGGAATGTGGCGGTGTTCACCCTTCACCCCTTGTGGATCAGTTCTGATCGAGTCTTAACCTTGGCATACCGCTCGGCAAGATGACCGGGATTCTGCCTTGCCTGACCAGGATGGGTCGGCTAATATCAATTCTGGTTTCATTCAAAAAAAGGAGGAACCTTGCGCATTACGCTGATCACCCTGTTCTTCGTCAGCCTGGCCCTGGCCGGTACCGGCGGCCCCGACGGCGGCGGCTACTACTGGTACGACCAGGACGAAAACACCGACTTCTTCAACGACAACTGGGTCGACATCTCCGGCACCGGCACCCTGATATCCTCGGGCTGGTGGGACGACGATTTCGGTCAGGCCGGCAGCATTTCCTGGGACTTCAACTTCTACGGCTCCAGCTACAGTGACATCTACGTCAGCGAGAACGGCGCCGTGGTCTTCGAGGACACCAATCCCCGCTATTTCGGTGCTTACGGCGACGATCACTTTCCCGGCGACCATTTCGTCAATACCATCATCGCCCCCTTCTGGACCGATTTTGCCATTCACAATAACGGCGAAATCTTTTTCCAGGATTTCGGCGATCGCTTCGTGATCATGTGGCAGGATATCGACGACTGGAACGGCAACCTCTGTACCTTTGAATTGATCTGCTGGGAGGCCCCGGACAGCTCGACCGCTTCAGACGTGGCCTTCCTCTACGACTTCACCCCCAATGGCCCCATAGCCGATTATTACGTCATCGGGATGCAGGGCGACAACACCACGGGCACCGAGCTGGAGTATGCGATTTTCAAGGGAGGCGAGCTCGTCAATCCCACCGAGTGGTACCTGCTGAGCCCGGACGAGGACTACTTCGGCGGCAGCAACGTCGTGCCGACCAGTTGGGGGCGGATCAAGGCCCTGGACTAACGGGCTGGTTCGCACCACCCTGGTTCGCAGCACCGAGAATGACAGCGTCATTCGGGGAGGGTCCGCACCCTCCCCGCTCATTACCTCGGGGCTGAAAAAAAGCTGCTGACTCGACGCTCGGTTTTTGCTATCCTAAACTCCCGTAAGATAACTTCATCTCGGTCCGCGACCCGTCGAGGGTTCTGCGTACCGTTGAAGTTCCCGCCGAACACCCCCGCCCCCGGAGCCAACCCGCCGGAGTCAAGCATGGAAGAGGCCTTCGATTTCCAGACCATCTCCACCCAGACCGACGATTCCGAGGACGTCGATTACTTCCCGCCGGCCTACCGCATCGGTCGCACCAAGTACATCGTCATCACCGGCGGGGTGATGAGCGGCGTGGGCAAGGGCGTCTTCAGCGCCTCGACGGCCAACCTGCTCCAGCACTACGGCTTCTCGGTCAGCCAGATGAAGATCGACGGCTACCTCAACTACGACGCCGGGACCCTCAACCCCTATCGCCACGGCGAGGTCTTCGTCCTCGAGGACGGCACCGAGTGCGACATGGACCTGGGCACCTACGAGCGCTTCCTGGCCGAGAACCTGTCCCGGGACAACTACCTGACCTCGGGCAAACTCTACACCCACGTGTTGGAGAAGGAGCGCCGGGGGAAGTACCTGGGCCGCGACGTCCTGGTCATCCCCCACGTGACCGGGGAAATCAAGAACTTCATCCGCACCCTGGCGATCCGCAAACCCTACGATGTGGTGTTGATCGAGATCGGCGGCACCGTCGGCGACATCGAGAACCTGCACTTCATCGAGGCCGCCCGCGAGCTCTACGTCGCCGAGGGCCGCGAAAACGTGATGTTCTGCCACGTCACCATGCTGCCCTACAACGAGGCCTCCGGGGAGCAGAAGTCCAAACCCACCCAGCACTCGGTCAAGAAGCTGCTCGAGACGGGCATCCAGCCCGACATCATCGTCGGGCGCTGCCCCGTGGGCATCCAACCCAAGGTGCGCCAGAAGATCTCCCTGTTCTGCAACGTGCCCCAACAGAACGTCATCAGCTCGCCCGACCTCTCCAGCATCTACATCCTCCCCCACCTGCTGGACCGCCAGGAGCTGGCCACCACCATCTCCCGGCGGCTCAAGCTCTCCCTGCCGATGCCCGTCAGTCGCCGGGAGCCCCAGCCCCCGCTGGCCCCCTACATCGAGCACTACAAGGCCGAGAACCTGCCGACCATCAAGGTGGCCATCACCGGCAAGTACGCCACCCTCAAGGATTCCTACGTCAGCATCGTCAACGCCCTCGAGCACTGCGAGGTGACGACGGGCTGCCGGATCGAGGTCGCCTGGATCGAAACCACGGAGATCTCGACGGCCGCCGACGTCGAGCGGATGCTGCCCGACGACGTCGCCGCCGTCATCGTCCCCGGCGGCTTCGGCGCCCGGGGCGTCGAGGGCAAGATCCAGGTCATCCGCCGCTGCCGCGAACAGGGTATCCCCTTCCTCGGCATCTGCTACGGCTTCCACTTCGCCGTGGTCGAGTTCGCCCGCCACGTCCTGGGACTCGACGGCGCCCACACCACCGAGGTCAACGCCAAGACCGCCCACCCCGTCATCGACCTGCTGCCCGAGCAGCGCAAGAAGCGCAAGCTCGGCGGCACGATGCGCCTGGGTGGGCACGCCGTCAAGCTCAAGACCGAAACCGCCGCCGCCGCGCTCTACGACGGCGCCGCCCAGGTCGTCGAGCGCTTCCGCCACCGCTTCGAGTTCAACAACGACTTCCGCGATGCCTTCGAGGAAGGCGGGATGCGCTTCTCCGGCTCGACGCCCGACGGGGAGATCATGCAGATCCTCGAGCTGCCCGGTCATCCCTACTTCATGGCCAGCCAGTTCCACCCGGAGTACACCAGCCGCCCCCTGACGCCCAACCCGCTGTTCCTGGGCCTGGTCAAAGCGGGGTTGGAGCAGATCACATCGGCGTAGGGACATGGCCGCCGGCTAACGCTGAGCCGCCGACGGGGTCATGCCGCCCCGTCGTTTTTCAATGCTCTTCGACCCAGCCCCGGCGCCGTCACGCTTCTTGCTCACCGAGTTCACCCGGCTCTGCGGCCGGGTGAACTCGGGCAACAAGCGCGCCGGCGCCTCTGCGCCTTTACCCGCGTGACCCCGTAGTCTATAATGACGTATTCTTAGACAGTTGTTAAGGAAGTTAGCCGCAGACCATCGTCTGCATTACATCGGGAAACAATCAGGGGTAATCCGATGTCCTACTACTGCAGGGAGTGGAAGAGCAGTTATGTTAAGGTGGAACTGAAGCCGCCGGGGCTGCGGCGGCGGGGGGACTTCTTCGTCGTCGAGGGCGTGGTGGAGAACGTCGGCCCCTGCATCCTGCGCCACCCGCAGTTGAAGCTCTACCTGCGTTACGCGGGTTTGCCGCGGCCGTTGCTGCAGGACGTCTTCCACCTGACCGAGCGGGCGCTGCATCCGGGTCGGCGGGCGCCCTTCCGCCTGGAGGGTGAGTACGAGGAGGCGATGATCCCGGGCAGCGCCAGGGTGGAGCTCTGGCTGATCGAGGACGGGAGGCACTGATGCTGCGACGAGCCTTCCGCATGCTGGACCCGGAGCGGGCGCTGGCGCGGATGCCGAAGCTGGAGCCGGTGCCGGGAAGCGCGGGCTGGCGGGAGTACATCGTGCTGGGCGACCGGCGGGCGGTGATCCAGCGCGGCGACGTCATGCTGCTAACGGGCCAGCGGGTGGACGAGATATCCGAGCTGTTCGCCGCCGCGGTGACCTACTTCACCCGCTCGGTCTACTATCACGCGATGGTCTACGACCACGCTTGGCGATTCTGGCACGCCTTCCAGACGCGGGTCTTCCGCGCCGACGTACCCGGCTTTTTTTTCAACGAGACCGAGGTGGCGCTGAGCTGGCTGCGGCCCGGTCGCCGGGACGGCCGGCCGCTCACCAAAGCGGACACGGCGCGGGTGATCAACTTCTGCCGGCGCCAGAACGGCAAGAAGTACGACCTGTGGGCCAACGCGGCCTTTCTCTTCCGGGCCGACGGGATGATGTGGATCCCGGCCCGCATCCGGCCGATCCTCTGGCGACTGTTCCAGGACCGCAACTGGCTGCGCAACCCCAACCGCTGGCACTGCTCGGAGCTGGCGGCGGCGGCCTGGCTGGTCGGCGCCGGGGTGAGTTTCGTCGACGGGATGAAGCAGAAGGTCTTCGTCTCGCCGGCCGACATCTACGATTCGATCTATACCGAACTGGTCTGCACCATCAAGCTCAGCGGCGGGGCCTTCGAGCTGCTGACCGCCGCGGGCGCAACCGAAGGAGACTCCGACAGCGATGGCTGAAGTTAATCCGGTTATCGAGACGATTCTACAGCGCCGCTCCTGCCGCAGCTACGACGGCGGCGGACCCGACGAGGAGGAGCTGGAGCTGCTGATCGACTGCCTGCGCCGGGCGCCCTCGGCGGGCAACCGCCAGCCCTGGCGCTTCCACGTCGTCGAGAACGACGAGCTGCGCGGCGAGCTGCGCCGGGCCGGAGGGCAGAAGATGATCGAGAAGGCGCCCGTGGTCTTCGTCATCTGCGCCCTGCCCGGCAAATCCGCCAAGGCTTACGACGAGCGCGGCCGCGAGCTGTACTGCATCCAGGACACGGCCTGCGCGGGAATGAGCCTGCTGCTGGCCGCCGACGCCCTGGGCTACGGCGCCTGCTGGGTGGGCGCCTTCGAGGAGACCGCCGTCGCCCGGGCCCTCGAGCTGCCCGAGGATGAACGGCCCGTGGCCCTGATCCCCGTCGGTTCGGGTAAACCGGGGATCCTGGGGCTGAAGACCCCGCGCCGGGGCGCCGGCAAGACCGTCCGGCGCTGGAGGTAAAGCATGAGCGAATCCAGCAAGCGCCGCCAACCGCTGAAGCCGACCAGATGGCAGCCGCCGCCCCTCATCGGCCAGGCCCTGCTGCTGACTACGGCCTCGCCGAGCGGAGAACCCCACCTCGAGCCGACGACCCGGGTCTGTCCGCTGTGCGACGATCCGCCCCTGGTCGGGGTGGCCCTCGACGACGGCACCCTGGGCTGCCGCCAGTTGATGAAAACCAAGGGCTTCGTCATCAATATCGTCTCCGCCGAGCTGGCCCAGGTCTGGTGGGCGGCGGGTCACGAGGGCTATCGCGGACTGGAGCGGATCAACCGGCTGGGGATCGAGCTCGAACCGGCGGAGACCGTCGCCGCGCCACGGATCGTCGAATGTCCCGCCCAGCTCGAATGCCGCCTCGAGGAGCGCAAGAAGCTGCCCGGGGCGACGCTGTTCATCGGACGGGTGACCGCCTACCTGCTGGCCTCGCGCGTCGAGTACGCCGCTACGGCGCGGCAGCGGCTCAAACTGCTGGACCCCTGCTTCTGGCTGCGCGGCGAGGAGGACCTCTACAGCTCGCTCAAGCAGCCCCGCCGGGTTCAGGGTTAGGACCTCGTCGGCACGAGTCTTTATCCCGACGGGCCGCCGGGTGTATACTGGCCTGCGCCGCCTCACCTATCCACCACGGCAAAGGAGACCCCCATGCGCCGCACCGCCCTCCTCGTCAGCCTGACCCTCGCCCTGGCCCTGACGGCGGGCTGCGGGGTTTCGACCACCGAGCGTCTAGGACTGCCCCAGCTCAAGACCGTCGACTACGTCGACGTCGAGCGCTATCTGGGCACCTGGTACGAGATCGCCCGCTATCCCGCCTCCTTCCAGGAAGGCTGCGTAGCCACCACGGCGACCTACACCCTGCGCGACGACGGCCGCATCGACGTCCTCAACCGCTGCCGCCAAGACACCCTCGACGGCGAACCCGACGAGGCCGAAGGACTGGCCCGAATCGTCGATACCGCGACCAACGCCAAACTCGAGGTGACCTTCTTCCTGTTCTTCTGGGGCGATTACTGGATCATCGACCTGGCCGAAGACTACAGTTGGGCCGTCGTCGGCCACCCCGGCCGCGACTACCTCTGGATCCTCTCCCGCACACCCAGGCTGGATCCCGAGATCTACGACGGCATCCTGGAACGACTCGTCGAGCAGCACTACGACCCCGAACGCCTGATCGTCACCCCACAGCACTCGACGGCGATTAGCGAACACGGCGCAACGGACTAACCGGCCCGCACCGCCGCGTCCGCGAAGTCCCCCCAGAACCTCACGGGCCTGCGCCCGTGACCGACCGGAACCGGCACGGTTTTTGCGGAGGCGGACCGTTATCGCCGGCCTAACGGTCGCCGAGATGCAAAAACCGTGCCGGTTCCGGTCGGCGAAGACGCCGGTACCCCCCGGACGCGGCGGTGGGTACGCGAACGGATGCGCCGCCCAGCGCAGTATCAGCTTATCTCGATACCGCCCGTGGTCCGTTGCCCGTCTTGCCAACGGCCCCATTTTTCGGTTAGCATTATCAGGCTTTAGTTTGTTGAGCGAGTGAATCATGGGAGGTCCATGCAAACGTCCATGCAAACGTCCATGCAAAGGTCCATGCAAACGTCCATGCAGACGTCCATGCAGACGTCCATGCAAGCGGGTACGCTGAACCCCCTCGAGCTGAGCCGGCGGCGGAGCCATCCCGCCCTGCGCGGAGTGGTGCGTGTTGCCGCCGCCGTCGCCGTCCTGGCGCTTTCGGCC
>WJLX01000157.1 GCA_014728225.1 Candidatus Coatesbacteria bacterium
ACGGCTAAAGGCCTACCACGGCGGTTTCAAGCACAAGTTCAGTCTCTTCATCAGGGAGATGGAGTTCAGATTCAACCAAAGAAACGATCCCGGCATGATAGACTACCTAAAAAGCATCCTGATTGGTCCATGATCGTGTGCGATCCCTATTACAATATACCTGTTCTCGTTTTACCTACTGATGAACCAACTTAAAAAGGAGCAAAGATGAAGAAGTTGCTTACAGTATTGTTTGTTTTCATCATCGTGAGTAGTGTTACAGCCGCTGATGAGTGGCACATTGAGGAAATCGGTTCTTATACAGGTGAACAAACGCGTAGTTGTGGCTACTTGCAACTAGACAGCAATAATAATCCATATATTTTATGCTGCTCAACTTACGCTTCTAATACAAATGAAAGTTGGAACATTATATATGATTTAGTGTACGGCTATAATGGTCTTACAGTAGATGACAATAATGTGCCTCATATATCTGATGCTAATGGTTATCTTTGGGAAAACTATATTCGTCATTCCTATTACGATGGAAGTTGGCAAGTTGAGCATATAGATATGATATATCTACATCAAGACAATTCAATAGATATAGATATGGCAGGATTGCCTCACATTGTTGACTACTACTATGATGACTATACTGATGCTCATCTTAAGCACTATTATTATGATGGATACGACTGGTATTCGGAAACAATCGATGACACTAACGGTGCCGGTATCTGGAACTCTATTGTAGTTGATTCGTTAAACCATATCCATGTAGCCTACGCAATCCAGCAGTCAGGTGGTGATGATTTATACTATGCTTACTATAATGGCTCCACATGGAATTATGAAGCTATTGAATCTGGAACTGATGAAGTTGGCCTATATGCATCGATAGACGTAGATACTAATAATATTCCTCACATTTGTTACTATGATGACACTAATAACACTCTTAAGTATGCATATCGTGATAGCGCATGGGATATATCGACAATTGATGTCAATAATGTTGGTAAATATTGCTCTTTAGCAGTTGACTCAGAAGATAAAATACATATATCATATTACGATGAAATTAATGGAAGTTTAATGTATGCATATTTCGATGGTGGATTATGGGAAAGATATGCGCTAGATACCTATGGTGATGTGGGTGGCTATACTGGAATTGACACAGATACAAGCAATAACCCCCACATTTCATATGCTGACTTTGATAACATTATGTTGAAGTATGCCTGGTTTGGAGACGAGAATCCAGTTGAAGATATCGAACTAACAACACATGTCGAAACGGCTGGCTTACTCCTCTCCTGGACGGTCACCGGCGACCTCCCCGCTTCCGTCCGTGTCCTGCGCGGGGTGGATGATCCCGTGGCAATCAGTGGCTCGCTGGACGGCTCGACCAGCCGCTGGCTGGATCGGGGCGTGTCCCCCGGCGAGAGCTATGTCTACTGGCTGGAGGCCACGGATAACGCGGGCCAGGTGCAAAGATTTGGGCCGACGGAGGCCGTCGTGGTGCCCGAAGAGACGCACCGCTTGACCCTCGACGAGCCCTGGCCCAACCCGGCGGATAACAGCGTCAGCGTCGCCTTCACGCTGCCGCAGGCTCAGCGCGTCAGCCTGAGCGTCTATGACCTGGCCGGGCGCCGGGTGGCGACGCTGAGCGAGGGCGAGCTGGCCGCCGGGCGGCACACCGTAAACTGGGACTGCGCCGGGGAGTCGAGCGGTGTGTATCTGCTGCGGTTGGAGACGGCGGGCGCGGCGCTCAGCCGCCGGGTCGTCATCGGCCGGTAACGAGTTGTTGTTTGCGGCACTCGGGCGGGATTTAAAAACCCCACCTGCAGCAGGACGGCAGCAGGGCGGCCAAGACCGCCGCGGAACCCGTAAGGGCGGCTGTCACCAGCCGCCCGTCTTACCTGGCGTCAGTGGGGTATGACCCGCCGAGAACCCAGGGCCGGCGCGGTTGTTGCGACGACGGACCGACGCAGGTCCGTCGTCAATGCAACAACCGTGCCGGCCCGGCACATTGCGGCAAGACCCGGGCGGGTTAATCAGGTTCCGTCGTGCAACTTCACCATCGGCGCGGCCCCGCGGTTCAGTAATCGTCGCTTACCCGCCGGTCCTCGGCGGCGCGCTCCAGATGTTGCTCGATCTCGGCGGCCTCGAGACCGCCGATGACGCCCGCCTCGCCGGCCAGCAGGTAGTAGCTCTGCCGCTCCTCCTCGGTCAGCTCGCGGGCGGCGACGATCACCCCGGAGCCCTCCTCGAACCACACACCCCAGTTGGGGGTGACGGCGAAGGTCTCCTCCTGGTTGCTGATTTCGACCTCGACCTCGCCGGCCAAGCCGCAGACCCAGCCGAGGTTCTGCGCCTCGTCGACACCGACGAAGAAGACGGTGCCGCGGACGGCGGCGCTGGAGGTGGGGGTGGTGACGACGAAGCGCTGGTCGAGATCCGTCGCGACGACCACGGCGGACAGGCCGCGACTGATGTGGAACTCGCCCCGGGTCGGGCCGCTGGGCGAGCCGAGGTTGTCCAGGCGGATGCGCGAGTTGCCGGACAGCCGCAGGTAGGAACCGCCGGGGACGCGCAGGGTGACGCGGGAGCGCTCGCCGGTTTGGACCTCGGCGCCCTCGGGCAGCCAGTCGCCCCGGGCCAGGCGCTCGTCGGGGTTGGTGTCGACGCGTTCGACGACGCCGCTGACCTCGGTGACCAGGATGCGGGTCTGGGCGGCGGCGCCGAGGGCCAGGACCGTCGTCAGGACGACGGTAACGAATACCGGGAGCCGTTTCATGGCGCTCCTTTGGTCATGATCCGGGAACGGGAAGCTGCCGCGCCGGATAAAATAAACAGTGTCTCAACAGCGGTTGTAGTATATACCAAAACGGGCGGCCGTTTCCGGCTGCCCGCTTGAGATAAGTGGTGACCCCAACGAGATTCGAACTCGTGTCGCCGCCGTGAAAGGGCGGTGTCCTAAACCACTGGACGATGGGGCCGGGTTCCCCGTGAGGGGCAAGCTATCAGTGCGTTGGCGCTGACGGGTCGTGACGCTTCGGTGTGGTCGCGGCGGCTCTTGTTGTCCCTGAGCCGGGTGATCGAACATGCTGCCGACTTTCAGTCGACCTGGCTATCTGACCAATAAGGTTAGCCCCCTGGTATGGCCCACCAGCTTAGCTCACCAGCTTCGCTCGCCTGCTTAGTCCACCAGCTTAGCTCACCAGCTTCGCTCGCCTGCTTAGTCCACCAGTTTAGCCCACCAGCTTAGCCCACCTGCATAGCCCATTAGCTTCGTCCACCAGTTTAGCCCACTAGCTTCGCCCATCTGCTTAGCCCACCAGCTTAGCCCATCTGCTTAGCCCACCAGCTTAGCCCACCTGCTTAGCCCACCAGTCGATTCGACCTGGTGAGGCGCCTGGGGGTCGAACCCAGGACCCACGGCTTAAAAGGCCGTTGCTCTACCAACTGAGCTAGCGCCTCGTTGCCTAGCGGAGTGAGAATGTAGCAAAAAGGGGGGCCGGGGTCAAGGGTCAGAGGGCGGAGAGATCCTGGATCTGGCGATTGGCCTGGCGCAGCCGCCGGGCCAGGACCTGCAACAGCTTGATGGCCAGGTTGATGTTGCCGCGCAGCAGGTTGATGAAGTCCTCGCGCTGCAGGGACCACAGTTGGCTCTCCTCGCCGCAGACCACGTCGGCGGAGCGGGGCAGATCATCGAGCAGAGCCAGCTCGCCGAAGTACTGTCCCGGACCGAGGGCGGCCAGCTCCCGGGAGCCGCCGTCGGGCAGCTTGAGCCAGACCTGCACCGTGCCGCGGGCGATGTAGTAGAAGCGATCGCCGATGTCGCCCTGGTTGAAGATGGTGGAGCCGGCGGGGAACTCGACCTTCTGCATCAGGGCGGCCACGTCGCGCAGCTCGGCCTCGGTCAGCGCGGCGAAGAACTTGGAGCGGCCGATCTCCTGGGGGTCCAGCATCTCTCCTCCCGGGGTTAGAGGTAGCGGTGCAGATTGCGCTTGGCGTCGGCGTAGCGCTCGAGGGCCAACTCGATCAGGCGCTCGACCAGTTGATTATAACTCAACCCGCTGGCCTGCCACAGCTTGGGGTACATGCTGATGGGGGTGAAGCCGGGCAGGGTGTTGACCTCGTTGAGGTACAGCTTGTCGGTGGCCGTCTCGAGGAACATATCCACCCGGGCCAGCCCGGCGCAGTCCAGGGCGCGAAAGGCGGTCACGGCGTCGCGCCGGATGCGCGACAGCAGCTCCTCGTCCACGCAAGGGGCGGGGATCAGCAGCTCCGACTCGAGGACGTACTTCGAGTCGTAGTCGTAGAACTCGCCGGCGGGCTGGATCTCGCCGGCCACGCTGGCCCGCGGGTCGTCGTTGCCCAGCACGGCGCATTCCAGCTCGTGGCCGACCACGGCGCGCTCGACGATCAACCGCCGGTCGTAGGCCGCGGCGGTGTCCAGGGCGGCGCTGAGCTCGTCCCGCCCCCGAGCCTTGCGTACGCCCACCGAGGAGCCCAGGTTGGCCGGCTTGACGAACATCGGGTAGGGCAGGTTGGACTCCAGCCGGTCGATGACGGCGCGGCGGTCGCGCTCCAGCTCCCCCCGGGTGACCCCCTGGTGATCGACGACCTCGAGACCGGCGGCCTTGAGGATCGGCTTGCAGATCAGCTTGTCCATCGCCACCGCCGAGCCGAGAACACCGGAGCCGACGTAGGGCACGTTCAGCAGCTCGAACAGGCCTTGCAGACAGCCGTCCTCGCCGTAGGTGCCGTGGATCAGGTTGAAGACCACGTCGACATCGGCCAGGACGTGGGGCCGCTCCGGGGGGCGGGGGATGTCGACGGGCTCGGGGACCGGCGGCACCGACTCCAGACCCAGCCAGTCCGTGGGCAGGGACTCGCCGGGCACCGTGCCCAGGGCGGCCCGCTCGGTGAGCTGCTCGAGGATGTTGGGACCCGTGAACCAGCGTCCGGAAAGAGTGACACCGACGGGGACGATCTCGAACCGCGTCGTATCCACGGCCTCGAGAAAGGAGCGCGCCGAGGAGAGGGAGACCTCGTGCTCTCCCGAGCGGCCGCCGAAGACCAGGGCGATGCGGTAGCTCTTCTTCATCATGGCTTCTTCGCTAATGAGGCGGTTGCGTGTATCGGCCGTCGGCCGAGCACGACGGCCGTGACGGCCCAGGGAACGGTCAACGACAAGGAGCTCGTCGCGGCGAACTCCAAGTGCACGACGCCCTGGGCTTAACCGGCCAGGACGAGGATCGCCGTCAGTCCGATCGTCGCCGGCAGGATGCGTCCAGACACCAAGAGGCAGGACGGTCCGAGAGCGGTGCGGTCGGTCAGGGCGAGAAAGCAGGGCACCGCGGTCGGCTCGTGGAGCAGCCGGTGACGGGGCGAAGGTTGGACATCGCCAAAACGACAGGGATCGCGCACGACCTCGACCATTCCGCTACCGTCCCCGGCCGCGCCCGCCGCGGCCGTTGAAAACCGACGCGGTTGCCGCCCGCCTCGCCCCGCCCGGAACTGGCACGGTTTTTGCATCTCGGCGACCGTTGGAGCGAGTGTAACGGGGCGCCTCCGCAAAAACCGTGCCAGTTCCGGGCGGGGCTCTCGCGTAGCGCGGCGGGGGGCTGGTGCTCTTCAACGGTCGCGGCGGGCGGTCTCAGCCCGCGTAGACCCGTTGGGTTTCTTCCAGGCCCTTGAGCTCGTACTGGCCCAGGTAGTCGAGGGGGCAGCCGCAGGCCTCGTTGACGGCGGCGGAGGCCAGGACGGGCCGTCCCAGCTCGGCGGACAGTCCCTGGATCCGGCTGGCGACGTTGACGGGCTCGCCGATGACGGTGTACTCGAAGCGGTTGGGGGCGCCGATATTGCCGGCGACGACTTGGCCGGTGTGCAGGCCGATACCGGCGCGCAGCCGGACCTCCATCTCGCCGGTGTCGTTGAGGGCCTCGATCCGGCGGACCATCTCCCGGGCGCACTCCAGGGCTCGGCGGGTGTGCTCCGGGTCCTCGAGGGGTGCGCCGAAGACGGCCATCACGGCGTCGCCGATGAATTTGTTGACGTAGCCGTGGTACTCGTCGACGACGGCGACGGTGGTGGCGAAGTAGCGGTTGAGCAGCCCGACCAAGCGTTGGGGTTCCAGTCTGCCGCTGATGACGGTGAAGTCGCGGATGTCGGCGAACAGGACGGTGACCTGGCGCAGCTCACCGCCGAGCCTGGGCGCTTCGGCGAGCAGACGGTCGCGCACCGCCGGGGAGACGTAGCGGCCGAAGACCTCGCGCATGCGCTCGCGCTCGACCAGGCCGTCGATCATCTCGTTGATGCCGTCGCCGAGGCGGCCGGCCTCGTCGCGGCTGGTGACGGCGATGCGGCCGTCGAGGCTGCCGTCGCGGACCTCGCCGGCGACCTCGGAGGCTTGTTTGAGCTGGCGGGTCAGACGGATGATCAGGGAGTCGGCGGTCCAACCGCCCAGCAGCAGGGCCAGGCCGGCGATGATCGCCAAGGGCGGCAACAACGGATTGTCGGTGTCGTAGAAGTAGAGGTACAGCCACATCACCGTCAGGGGCAGGGCGCCGACGAGGATGTAGAAGTAGTTCAAGCGGCTGCGGGTGTTGGCGGGCTTGAGACCGCTGCGCTCGGCGAGGTGGCCGTCGGGGAAGAAGGCCCGGATCAGGCTGGTCAGGGCCCAGAAGGAGCCGTAGTAGGCCACCGACGAGGCCAGCAGCCCGACGAAGACCAGCATCATCGCCCGCTGGCCGATGAATGTCAGGCCGCCCCGGGCCAGGCTGGGCAACAGCACGGTGAACAGCAGCAGGGGCACAAGCCAGGCCAGACCGGAGAGCAGGGCGGCGATCAGAGGAAAGCGCAGCAGGCGGCGACGGGCCTTGGACCCCGGCGCCTCACCCTGACGGCGCAGGCGTTTGATTGACTTTAGCACCGGCCACTGGTGCCAGATTATCAACCCGACCACGATGGGAAAGATGACGATGCTGTAGATGTTACCAATCGTCATGACCAACCCGAAGCGTTCGGTCAGAGCCTGGTTGGTCAGTTGGGCGATGGGCTCCAGGGGGGTGGTCATCATCAGGGCCACGTTGAGCCCCACTGCCAGGGCGTTGGCGATGACGACCCACAGAACGGGCCAGAGGAAGTGGCCCAGGTGGATTCCGGTTGCGCTGGTCGGCCTGCTTTGGTCCATCTTGCTACCTCGAACCGGTGACGAAATCGGCCGCGGTGCCGCAGGCCGAGCAGCGGTCGCCCTCGAGGGCGGCCGTGGTCGTGCGGAGCCCGCCGCGACGCACCAGCACTGCGCCGCACTCCGGGCAGCGGGTGTCGGTGTAGCGGCTGTCAGCGTTCAGGTTGCCCAGATAGACGTATTCCAACCCGGCCGTTCGGGCGATTTCCCAGGCCCGCTCGAGGCGCTCGGCCGGCGTCGGCGGGTCTTCGCGGCGCCAGGCGGGGAAATAGCGCGACAGGTGCAACGGCGTGCGCGGATCACGTTCGGCCAGCCAGGCGGCCAGGCGTTTGAGTTCGTCGTCGCCGTCGTTCTCGGAGTTGATCACCAGGTAGGTGACCTCGACGTGGGTCGGCGAGGCGATCGCCGTCTCGATCGTCCGCAGCACCGGGTCCAGCTCGCCCTTGCAGATCAGCCGGTAGAAGCCCTCACGCATACTCTTGAGGTCGAAGTTGAAGGCGTCGACGAAACCCAGCAGCTCATCCAGGGGCTCGGGTTCAATGAAGGCGTTGGAGACGCAGACCACCTGGAGATCTCGCTGGTGCAGCGGACCGGCGCAGTCCTTGATGTACTCGAACCAGATCAAGGGCTCGGTATAGGTGAAGGCCGCGCCGAGGTTGCCGGGACGATCCGCCGTTTCGGCCAGCTCGGCGGGTTCGAGGTTTCGCGTCGGAACCGCGGTTTGGCTGGAGCGCCAGTTCTGGCAGTAATCGCAGCGCAGGTTGCAGCCGTTGGGGCCCAGGGAGAGGATGGCCTTGCCGGGATGGAAGTGGTAGAGGGGCTTCTTTTCGATCGGATCCAGCGACAGGCCGATCGCCTGACCATGGGCGGCGGCGATCAGCTCACCGTCGCGGTTCACACGGATCCGACACATACCGGCGTCCCCCGGGGCGATGCGGCAGCGGTGGGGGCACAGCTCGCAGACGACGCGGTCGTCCTCCAGCGCGGTCCAGTACTCGGCGCGGCGTGTCAATCCTCGACCCTCCCTTTGGCCAGCAGGTACTCCGCGTAGCTCAGGTCATCGCGGCTGGTGAGCTTGAACAGCTGGCGGTGCCCCGTAACCAGGCGCACCGGCCGGCCCAGCTTCTCCACCAGCGAGGCGTCGTCGGTGGCTCCGGCGAGCCAATCCTCGTCCCGGGAGTAGCAGTCGCGCAACAGCGCGTAGTCGAAACACTGGGGCGTTTGCACCAGCCAGACCCGGCGCCGGTCCAGGGTCCGCTCGACCAGGCCGGCGTCGTCGGTCAGCTTGACCGTGTCCGTCGCCGGCAGGGCCGCCGCCGCGGCGCCGTCGACCGCTACGGCGGCCAGGCAATCATCCAGGACCCGGCGGGTGACGAAGGGACGGGCGGCGTCATGGACGACCACCACATCGACCCCGCCCAGGGCGTCCAGGGCGTTGGCCACCGAGCGCCACCGGGTCTGACCGCCGGTGACGACGTTGAACGTCCGCCCCAGGGCGCTGAGCTCGAGGGCCGTCCGGCTCTCGTAACCCTGCGGCGCGGTGACCGCCAGCCGGGCGAAATCGCCCCGCGCCAGCAGCCGGTTGGTCGCCAAGCGCAGCACCGAACTCATCCCCAGCGGCTCGAACTGCTTGGGCAACTCGCCGCCGAAGCGCCGCCCGACACCGCCCGCCGCCAGGATCAAACCAACCGCTTTCGCCATCGCCAGTTACCTCCGCGAAAGATTGTACACCAAAGGCCGGTCCAAACCAAGGCAGCCGCCTGCGCGGACCTGCTTGCGCCACCCGAGCGGGGGCGTTACAATGGGTCCGCTCGCCCGCAACCGAAGGGAAAACCGTGACCCTGGAGAGCATCGGCGGCGCCCTGCTCCTCGGCCTGGCCGTCGGCCCGACCTGCCTGATCGGCATCGGCGCCTTCTACGTACCCCTGCTGCTTTCCGAAGAACGGCGCGAACTCGCCGGCGCCTTCCGTTTCTTCATCCGTTTCAGCCTGGGCCGCCTGTTGGGCTACCTGGCCGTCGGCGCCATCGTCGGCCTGCTCGTCGAGCTCAGCCGGGAGATGCTCAACGAGCTCGCCTGGCTGCCCGCCGTCGGCGAGCTGCTGGCCGGGACCCTGATGCTGGCCTTCGGCATCCTGAAAAACTTCCCCCGGCTGTCGATCTGCAAGAAACTGCGGGAAAAAGAACAGAATCCCCCGGCGGCCTTCGTCGTCGGCCTGGCCACCGGACTCTCCCTCTGCCCACCCTTCGTCGCCGCCATCCTCGGCGCCGGAGCCACCGGCGGCCTGCTCTCCGCCGTGATCTTCTTCCTGGCCTTCTTCTTCGGCACCACGGTATGGTTCATCCCGCTGACCTTCACCGGCCTGCTGAGCCGCTACGCCCAGATGCGACGCTTCGCCGACATCCTCGTCCTGATCAGCGGTGTCATCTTCATCGGCCTGGGTCTGTTCCACCTGCTCAGCGGCACCGCCTTCTGAGGACCGGACCCGCGCCCGTCGAGGAAAGCATCGCGGCGCCCGGGCGCCGCGCTTGCCGGAGTTGGCACGGTTTTTGCATCTCGGCGAGCGCGCGAAACTCCCGCCGGTGTCGCCTCCGCAAAAACCGTGCCAACTCCGGCCGGGGAGAGCCAGCGTCGTCGCCGGGAGCGGCGGGCGCGGGTCCGGCCGGGGGTAAACCCGGACCACGATGAAGCCTGTCGAAGTCTACGAGCGGTTGTTGCTGCGCTTCGGCCCCCAGGGCTGGTGGCCGGCGGCTACGCCCCTGGAGGTCTGTCTGGGGGCGATCCTGACCCAGAACACCAACTGGGGCAACGTGCGCCGGGCGTTGGCGGGTTTGCGGCGTGAGACGGGGTTGGAATACGAGCGGCTCCGTGTTCTGTCGGAGGGGCGGCTGGCGGAGCTGATCCGCCCGGCGGGGTACTTCAACCAGAAGGCGCGCAAGCTGCGCATTTTCTTCGCCTGGCTGGAGCGGGAGGCGGGCGGTGACCTTACGGAACTGGCGGGGCGGACGACTATGGAGCTGCGCGGGGAGCTGTTGCGTTTGTGGGGTGTGGGCCCGGAGACGGCGGATTCGATCCTGTGCTACGCCCTGGGTAGACCGGTTTTCGTCGTCGACGCCTATACCCGCCGGGCGGCGGTGAGGCATGGCTGGTGCGCCGCCGGGGCGGGCTACGACGATTTGGCGAAGCTGTTCACCGGCGGGCTGTCCCGGGACGCGGGGGTTTACAACGAGTTGCATGCCCTGCTTGTTCGGTTGGCCAAGGTTCACTGCGCCAAGCGCGGACCCCGTTGCCGGAGCTGTCCGCTGCTCGATCTGGGTTTTGCTGAAACCCGGTGGCTTTGTGGGGCGTAGCCGAGATGGGGTTGGGTATTCAGGTTCAATACTGCTAGACTGCGGGTGTGATCGCGGTAGTTTGTCAAAGGAGAAGATGCCCCACTACGCCATTTTCGGCGATTACCGCCACCTGGACGATGTGCCGCTGAGGCCGCGCGGCGTCCGGGTGCTGGATCTGGTCGCCGCCGACGACGAGGCCGACGCCCTGGCGGGTTTCCTGGCCCGGCCCTACAACCTGCTGCACGCCGAGGGTCCGTTGTACGCCGTTCGTATTCCCCAACTGGCGGATCCGGCGTTCCTCGAGCTGCTCGACGGCGGGGAGGATAATGCGCAGCTGCGGTTGTAAGCTGCTGTTGTTGTCGGCGGCCGCGTTAGTGGTCGCCGGCTGCAACGGCCACCGCTACGACGGTCTGGAGCCGAGTTCGGCCTTCGGCGGCTGGACGGCGGCGGGGGGCGATTTGCAGCGGCGCAACTTCAGCGTCGAGGGGCCGGCGCCGCCCCTGGTGGAGTCTTGGCGTCACGAGGGTCTCATCTGTCCCTGGGGCGTCGTCGGGAATGCCGGCGTGCTCGTGCTGACGGGTCTCAACGAGCAGATCATCGGCCTGGACGCCGCGACGGGGGAAGAGCTGTGGAGCTGGGAGATGACGGCCACGCCCAACGGTCCGCCCCAGATCGTCGGCGATCGCGTCTACCTGTCCTTCGATCTGCCCCTGGCCCAGGTCTGGTGCCTGGATCTGTCGACGGGCAGTCGTTACTGGGCTCGGGCGCCCGAGGAATCCCCCCGGCACCTCGTCGCCGACCCGGACGGGGTCTGGGTGGTCACCAGCCGTGAGCTGCTGCGGGTCAGCGTTCGGGAGGGCGAGCTGGTCGAGCGGCATGAGCTGCCCGGCCGTCCCGCTGCGGGCCCTCCGGTGCTGTTGGAGGGTGAACCCCACCTGTTGCTGATGGGTCCCGAGGGCGGGGCGTTTTGGTCGCCGTCCCGCTCGCGGGAGTGGACCTTCTACGACGAGCCGGCCGCCGGTCCGCTGTTGTTGGACGACGGCTCGACGGCCTGGGCCAACCGGACGGGCGAGGGGATGGCCTACGATCCGGCGACGGCGCAGGTGGTTCCCTTCGGCCGGGCTCTGGGAGCCCCACCGGCGGGCTTGGCCGCCGACGGCCTGAATGTGCTGGCCCTGGGACGCAACGGCGAGCTGCAGCTCTGGGCGGCCTTGGAAGAGGATCGGGTTCTGCTGCCCCCCGACGGGGTGACGCTGACGCCGCCACTCTGGGCGGGCGACCGGGTCTGGATCTCCCGGGCCGAGGGCGATCTGGAGGCCTATTCGCTGAGCGGCGGTCCCGGCGCCGAGCTGGAGTACGTCTGGGAGACCGAGCGCGCCGTGCTGTCCCTGGCGCGCATCGACGGCATGTTGGTGGTGACCACGGCGGGCGGCGCGGTGATGGCCCTGGTTCACGGCGAGCCGCCGGCGGAGGAACCGGCGGGCGAGGACGCAGACACGACGGAGGTCGAGGACCCCTTCATCGAGAACGGGCGCGAGTGGATGATCGACGACGAAGCGGCGCTGGAGGTGGACGAGTAGCGCAGTAGCTCGTCTTGCGTTGTCCAGGGGAGGACCTTGAGGTCCTCCCGTTTGCTTGTCACCGCCCATGGAGTACGGCCGAAGAAACGGGCCGACCGACCGGTCGACCCCTGGGGGAGCAGAGCATAGCGCGGGCGGGCCTGCAATCGCGCCCCGCAGGATCTCAAACCACGTTGGGCTCCAGCACCAGCTCGCCCCGGGAGAAGCGCCCGGCGTCCAGAGGCTCGATCAGCTCGGGGCGGCGGCCGGACTCGAGTTCCGCGGCCAGCAGCTCGGCGGTGGCCGGGGCGATCATGTAGCCGTGGCCGGAGAAGCCGACGGCGTTGTAGAAGCCGTCGAGGTCGGGATGCTCGCCGAGGATCGGCTGGGCGTCCGGGGTCATGGCGTAGAGCCCGGCCCACTGGCGCACGACTTTGACGTCTTTGAGGAAAGGCAGAATGTGGGTGCTCATCCGCGCCATGGCCTCGAGGAACTCCCAGCTCGAGGACTGGTCGACACCGGGCTCCTCGGGCATCCCCAGGCCCATCAGGAAGGCCCCGTGGACCACCTGCTGGCAGTAGAGGTGGTGGCGGAAGCTGATGACCATGGGTTCGAACAGGCGTTCGTAGGGCTCGGTGACCAGGATCTGATGCCGCTCGGGTACGACGGGGATCTGCAGACCGGCCAGCTCGGCGATCGCGGCGGCCCAGCCCCCGGCGCAGTTGACCACCTTCCGCGTGGGATAGCGGCCGATGTCCGTCACCACGGCGCGCACGCCGTCGTCGCCCGTTTCGATCCCGATGACCTCTTCGAAGGTCCTGAGAGTGCAACCGTTGCGCAGGGCGGCGTGGGCGTAGGCGTAGTTGGTCTTGAAGGGGTTGCCGTGGCCGTCGGTGGGACACCAGGCCGCCGCGCTCAGGCCCGCGATGTTGAGCACCGGGACGATCTCCCGGGCCTCCTCGGGGGTGACCAGGCGCGAGGGGATGTCCAGGGAGTTCTGCAGCTCGATGTTCTTGCCGAAGACCGCGACCTCATCCTCGCCGTAGGCCAGGATCAGGTAGCCGCCCTGCTCGAACTCGATGTCCTCGCCCAGTTCCTCCGCCAGACCGACGAAGCGGTCGACGGAGCGCTTGGCCAGGCGGCAGTTCATCTCCAGGCCCCACTGTTGGCGCACCCCGGCGCCGCAGCGTCCGGTGGCCCCGCCGGAGACGTAGCCCCGGTCGAGGATCAGCACGTCGTCGACGCCGCGCCGGGTCAGCTCGTACCCCACGGCGCAACCCAGCACCCCGGCGCCGATGATCACCACGTCGCGGGCGCGCTCAACCATCGGCGTCCTCCCGTGTCGGCAGACCGAGGTCGACGGGATGGTAGGGCGGGCGGGCGCGCATCGGCCAGACCTCTTCGACGCTCCTGCCCGTCTCGCGGCGGATGATGCCCGCGATCAGGTGACCGCAGGTACGCCCCTGGCAGGGTCCCATCCCGGCGCGCAGGTAGTGCTTGATCTCGTCGACGGTGGTGTAACCGCGGGCGACGGCCTCCTTGATCTCGGCCAGGGAGACGTCCTCGCAGCGGCAGATGATGATCTCGTCGTCGTTCATGGGCTTATTCGTCAGAGGCGGCCGCACGGCGGGCTTCCCGCAGGGCCGGCAGGCTGATGCCCCGGGCCTCGAGAGCCGACTCCGCGGGAACCTCGAGGTGCAGCACCCAGGTGCGGTCCTTGAAGCGCACGGCCTTGCGGCAGACGCCGTCGCCGATGATCTCCCCGGCGCGGTCGGTTAGCTTGACGGCCTCGCCCTTCTCGGGCACGGGGAGGAACTCCCAGGGAACCTGGACCACGGCGCGCCCCGGACCGCCGGCGGTCAGGTCGATGATGAAGACCGCCAGTCCGGGACAGGCGGCCACGCAGATCCCGCAGCCCGTGCATTTCTCGAGGTCGACCCGCGGCAGCTCGTTGATGTCCTCGAAGGGCAGTACGGCGCAGCTCGAACAGGAGGTGTGGCAGGGATCGCAGGGGATGTGCTGGAAGCACTCGAAAACGGCCGCGGGGCCGCGCTCGAGGCGCTCGCGGGAAGGGATGACGCGCTTCAGGTCCTCGGGGGTGGGTACGCCGTCGCGGTAGAGCATGGCGGGCCTCGGTGGTGATGGATTTCACGGCCTGAACACCGGCGATATTAGCACAGCGCCCGCCCGGCGGCAAGACGGGCTCATGACGACGGAGGCGTCGCCTAGCCGTCAACCGCCGGCTTGAAGAAAACCGATTGCCGAACCTGGAAAAATGGAATACAATGGCGTTGTTTTTTTGTTTAGACACTTGAGCGGCGCCGCGATCGACTGCACGTTTTTACTGCTCGCTCAAGACGACGAGCCGACGGCGACTAACGCAGATCGGGCATTCGCAGTCTTGGCATCGGCGGAATCGACCCTATCGACCCTGGGGTTTGGCGATGTCACGAACCCGCGCCGCGTGGATGAAGACGCTCTCACCCGCAACTGCGACCGTCGGCCGCTTTGGGGCCTGAGCAAGGCCCGCATCCCCCGGCCGCCTCGTGGCTTCTCCCGCGTAACACCAGGCCGTCGTCTGACTTTCTTCCTCTAAGTCCACACTCAGGCAACAATCGGCAACAGCCCATTAACGAGGTCAACCCGCATGAAGATCAGACTTTACAGCCTGTTGCTCGTCGTCACTCTCTGGGCCGCCCCGGCCGCCGCCGCCGAAGTCACCCTCGACCCCGACGCCGACTCCTACGTCATGGCTTACTCGCCCAGTTTTCCCCGCGGGGACTGGATCAACGTTTCAATGGGTTATGATCGCGGCTGCGTCGACGCTCTGGTTCACTTCGACCTGAGCCCCTCCAGCGATATCGACGTCAGCTCCGCCGAGCTACAGCTCTACTGCTTCCAGAACTGGGACACGCCGCCCGCCGACAACTACCTCTACCTGACCGCGGCGGACTGGGACGAGGCCGCCGTCGCCTGGGACAACAAGCCAGGCTGCGACACCGCTGATGAGCTGGTTTTCGCCGCCCCCGCCGGGGAAACCTGGCTGAACCTGGACGTCAGCGAGTTCATCGAGGACTGGATAGCCGGAACCTATCCCAACTACGGCTTCTACATCACCCAGACCACCACCGTCGCGGGCGGCTTCAGCTTCTATTCACGCGAATACGATCAAGCCGACCAGCGCCCCAGACTGGTCATCCAGTACACGGGCGGCCCCGTCGAGACCGCCAGTTGGGGCGGTATCAAGGCTACTCCGTAGCGGCGAGGGCCTGAGCGCCATCAAATCTTCAAGACGGGGGCGCCGCGGCGTCCCCCATCTTGACAGCCCCCCCGGCCTGTCGTAACCTCTAAGTCGGTTAATCGCACCCACCACCACACCACGGGGGACGTTGCATGGCCTTTCATTTCGGGACCTCGGGCTGGCGGGCGCTCATCGCCGACGAGTTCACCTTCGCCGGCGTGCGCCGGGTCACCGCCGCCATCGCCCAACTGCTGCGCGAGAAGGGCGACGCCGAGCGGGGCGTCGTCGTCAGTTACGACACCCGTTTCTTCGCCGACCGCTTCGCCTGGACCGCCGCCGACGAGCTGCTGCGCCGGGGCCTGGCCGTCAAGCTGACCGAGCGCGACACACCGACCCCGGCGGTGGCCCACGCCGTCATCCGCGGCGACCACGGCGGGGCGCTCAACCTGACCGCCAGCCATAACCCGCCCCAATACTGCGGACTCAAGTACTCGCCGGCCTCGGGGGCCCCGGCCATGTCGGCGGAGACCAAGCGCATCGAGGAGCTGGCCAACGATCCCGCGCTGCGGGTTGAAGGCCAAGGCCCCGTGGAACTGGCGGAGCTCAAGGACAAACCAGGCTGCGAGCTGTTCGATCCCCACGGGCCCTATACCGCCGCCCTCGAGGAGCGTGTCGACCGCTCGACCATCGCCGCCGACCCGCCCCACGTGGTCGTCGACTGCCTCTACGGCACCTGCCGCGGCTACCTGCCCGAGCTGCTGATGGACTGCGGCTGTCGGGTCAAGGTCCTCCACGCCCACCGCGACGCCTACTTCGGCGGCCACACCCCGGAACCCAGCGGGCGCAGTGTCGGCGAGCTGTGCGAGGCGGTGCGCGAGAGCGGCGCCGACGTCGGCTTGGCCTGCGACGGCGACGCCGACCGCTTCGGCGTGGTCGACGCCGACGGACACTACGTCGATGCCAACAAGATCGTTTCGCTGATCTACTGGCACCTCGTCGAGCACCAGGGGCTGCGCGGCGACGTGGCCCGCTCCGCCGCCACCACCCACCTCCTCGACGCCCTGGCGCAACGCTTCGGCGCCCGGGTCCTGCAGACCCCCGTGGGTATCAAGCACCTGGCGGCCCGGGTCCTCGAGGACGACGCCCTCGTCGGCGTCGAGGAATCGGCCGGCGTCTGCTTCCGCGGCCACGTACCCGACAAGGACGGCATCCTGGCCTGCATCCTGGTGGCCGAGATGCTGGCCGTTCACGGCAAGGGTGTCCGCCAATTGCTCGAGGACATCTACATGCAGGTCGGCCGCCGCTACCACAACGGCCGGCTCAACCTCGAACTGACCCCGGAGCTGGCCCCGCGGATCAAGGAACAGCTCGCCGGGCAGGCCCCTGAGACCTTCGCCGGCGTCGCCGTGCGCGAGGTCGACCGCACCGACGGGATGAAACTGCTGCTGGCCGACGGCAGTTGGGCCATGCTGCGCCCCTCGGGCACCGAACCGCTGATCCGCTTCTACGCCGAAACCCACGACGAGGAGCGCCTGGCCGACCTCGTCCGCGCGGCCCGGGAGCTGCTGGGCGTCGACTAACGGAAGCGGCGCCGACGATAACGAACGGGACGGCTCCGGCCGTCCCGTTCACTGTCACGTCGGTTCGTCAGTTACCGCTCGACCCGGTCGTGTTCGACACGATGGTAGCGGCGGGGGCGGTAGCTTCTCCACAGCGCCCCAAAGAGTGACTCGCTCATCTCACGCCCCCTTTCCTGGTTACCGGTGAAAAGAACATCCCTCGACGGGTTTGGCTTTCATGGTTATCTCGCTAGCCGAACAGACGGCTGCGGCGCTTGCGCTCGGGCTGGAGCATCAGGAACAGGCTCTTCATGCGGGTCACCTCCGTTTCCCTTTTCCGACGGCGGGTTCCTTCCCGCCTCTGTAATATAGGACACGGAAAACCCGTCAGGGGTTTCACCGGCGGCGAATAAAGTCCAGCGCCCGGAAAAACAGCCCGCCGAACCGCGCCGGACCCTGTCCAATCGACCAGCGCCCGCCCCGGAACCGGCACGGTTTTTGCATCTCGGCGACCGTTGGGCCGACGGCAACGGTCCGCCTCCGCAAAAACCGTGCCGGTTCCGGGGCGCGGAGGTGTGGTGACCCCGGCTCCGGCGGCGGGCTGTTTTTCCGGCACCGCCCTGTACCTGCGGCCGGCCCGCCGGAGCTGAGGCGGGGGTGGCCGCTTTTCCTCAGCCGGGTGTTGATGATCCAAGCAAGCCGTTGCGGGAGTCTCGCGGTCGCCGGTAAAACACTGATGGGAATAGAAGGTGTGAAGGTGTGGGATCCCGGTGTGCTACTATGTAGAAAAAGCTCGCTCAATAACAAGTAATCATCCAGGCCGATAATAAGAAGTTCAATACACTATAATTTGTTAATCGTTGATCAGTTGTCGAAGACATCGTCATTCATCCCAGGGAGACTATCATGGACAACGGCTGTCGCCCCCGCCAGGAGGGCCGCCTCTTCTTCAACAACCTCAAGCTACCCGGCTCGGCCGCCGTGCTGAAAAACATCTACCGCCGCTCAAGCTATCAGCGCTGCCGGCGCTTCCAACTGGCCGACAGCGGCGGCGCGGTTTCCCTTGGCCTCTGGCTCGACGGGAAATGTGCCTGAGGCGTGGTCGTCGGGTTACTCCAGCTTGAATGCCGCACCTGTTAAGGCCCGTGAGCCGGCCAAGCTGAGTGAAACAACAATGCTGTCTGACCGCCGCGCCGAGCTTGGGGCGCAGGACTACAGCCGTATCACAACGAGAAAGCCGGGGCGACCGCAGGTCGCCCCGGTTGATGATTCTCGCTGACCGGACTGCTACTGCTCGGCGTTCTCTTCGTTCGCCTGCTCCTCGACCGCGGCGTCGTCTTCCGCGGCGGTGGGAGCTGTCTTCTCGAGCTCGGCCAGCATCTCGTCGATCAGGCTCTGCTGATCGCGCTGCATGGTGATGCGCTGGATGAGCTGCTGCATGGTGATGGTAAAGTCGCCGCCCTCGGCGACATGCTCCTGCAGCAGGCCGACGGCCTCGTCGAAGCGTTGCAGCGAGGCGTAGATACTGGCGGTGTTGTAGATGAAGCTCTCGCGGCTGAACTCGGAGAGGAACTCCTTCTCGAGAGCGGTCTCGGCCTCGCCGAGGGCCTGCTCGAAGTCGGGCTGGCCGCCCTGGCGCTGGGATTTGGCGACCTCGATGTTGATCTCCAAAGCCAGCGGATCGGCGAAGTCCGGGAACTCTTCCTTGGCCTGGTCGATGTAGGTCTGGTAGAGCTTGGGATCGGGATCGTCCAGGCTGATCTCGACGAGAAGCTCGTAGGCCAGCATGCGGTCCTCGGGCGTCACGGCCTTCTCCAGACCCTTGGCCGCGGCGTCCAGGGCGGCCTGCTGCTCACCGGCGCTCTTGAGCAGGTAGGCCAGGCCGCGCTCGTAACCCCAGTGATCCGGCGCCAGCTCGCGCAGATGCTTGAGTTGGTCCAGGGCCAGGGTCGGATCGCCGGTCTGGCTGTAGAGCAGGGCCAGCATGTAGTTGAGCCCGGGGTGTTCGGGGCGGGCGTCCAGGCCGCGGTTGATGGCTCTGACGGCGGCCTCGAGCAGGGGCTCGGTCTTCAGCCGGTAGTTGACGTTAGCGAAGCTGATGTTGAGGTAGGTGAACAACTGCTCCATGCTCTGGGGTGTTCCGGCGGGGCCGGGCGGCGGCTCGATGAGCTGGAGCTGGTTGATCAAGTCGTAGGCCTCGAGGTAGCAGCGCTCGGCCACGACCTCGTTGAAGCCCTCGACGGCCCGGGCGGCGGTCTCTTCCTGCCCCACGGCGAGAGCCGCAGCGACACGATAATCGGCTTCGGCGGCCTCCAGCTCGCCGGCCTCGAATTCCGCAGCGGCCTGCTCGAGCAGCTTGGCGACGGTGCCCTGGCCGCCGCCGCCGTCCTCTTCATCGCAACCGGCCAGAACCAGGAACGTTGTCAGTAGACAAATCAGGATAATCCGGCGCATGATATCACCTTTCCCGGTGGTTGGTGTTCAAAAAGCTCACCCGCACGCTGCGGCGGGTGAGCTTTATTGTAACCCCTGAGGGGGTTCGGATGCAAGCTGACCGGCCGGGCCTAGAAAACGAACTGCACTCCCGCGCCGAAGCTCCACAGACGGAACAGCCCCTCGTCATCAGCGGTGGGGTTGAAGCTGGTGGCTTCGAGGAGCAGACGGGTCGAATCGCCGAGATCGAAATGCAGCCCCGCCGCCAGGTTGATGGAAAAACCGCCCTCGTAATCCTCCTCGTCCTCCGGGTCCTCCTCGTCCCCGTTGCTGGAGGCGAAGGCGTACTGCGGCCGCGCCGAGAGGTGCAGCGGCAGGTAGGGCAGGTTCGAATCCAGGTACAGGGCGCCCCCGGCGGTCAAGCCGAATAACGTCAGGCCCAGATCCACCCCGGCCGCCAGACTGACCGAGTCCGGATCATTGACGAAGCAGTACTTCAGCTCGGCCTCGGCGCCCATCCAGTACGGGATCACTAATACCCCGGCCCCCGTGGACAGCCCCAGATCCAGGCTGTCGGACAGACCGATGTCCAGCCGGCCCTGGAGGTTGATCGCCCCGAAAACCTCGTCGTCGGCGTCGAGGCCCTCGACGGCGTCCTCCAGGATCTTGTTGGCCGGAACGAAACCCGCGGCGCCGGTCAAGCCGACCTTGCCCTCGCCCACCGGCCGGGCCGTGGTCATGTGTCCCATGAAGCAGCCCAGCCCCAGGAACGTCGCCGCGACCAACAGCAGGCTAACCAATGCTCTTCGTTTCATCATCTCTCCTCTCGTGTTATCTGCACCTGTGTTTATACATACTATCGCGCACCGATGTGACACATTCACATTTTAGACCGTCAGTATGAAAAGGACAAGCGCCATTCGGTTTGCCCGCAGCGACGACCGCGACGCGGCCCAACCCGGGGCGCCCGCGGCCGCCCCGCCCGGAACTGGCACGGTTTTTGCATCTCGGCGAGCGTTGGAGCGATGTTAACGCTGCGCCTCCGCAAAAACCGTGCCAGGTCCGGGCGGGTCAAGTTGCGGCGGCGTCAATCAGGCCGCGTCGCGGTCGCCGCAGCTCAACGGACGTGGCTTCAACGGACGACGACCAGGCCCTCCAGTTTGGCCAGCAGGGTGGGTCCGATGCCGGAAACGGCGAGCAGCTCGGTGTGGTTTTCGTAGGGGCGGCCGGCGACGATCCGCCGGGCCAGGACGGGCCCGATCCCGGGCAGCTCCTCGAGCAGCGCGGCGGGGGCGCGATTGAGGTCGAGGGGTCCCTGGGCGGTCAGCGTTCGGCGCTGGAAGAAGACGAGCTGGGGCGGTACGATCTCGAGGGAGGGCAGGCGGTCGAGCAGGGCGGGGTCGCCCCCGGCGCGCAGATAGACCTCGCGAACCCCGAGGGGGCGGTCGGTGCGGAAGGGGTAGGCGCCGGGCCGGGCCAGGGCGTCCCCCCGGATATAAACGTAGCCCACCGGTGTCGACGGGGTGGGCGGGGGTTGTTCGGCGGTATCGAAGAGCAGCACGAGGGCGGCCAGGGTAAGCAGCAGCACCAGGACGAGCCGTTCGCCGCGTCGGGGGAAGGTGACGGGGGCGCGTCGGTCCCCGGCCGGGTTGTCAGTCGCCGCCCAGTTCACCCTGAGCAACCATATTGTAGGGTTGGAGCTCGGCGGCCCGTTCCCAGAGGCGGCGGGCCTCGCCGCCGCGGTCGGTGGCCCGCAGCCAGTGGCTGACCACCTTGAGGAGCTGATTGTCGACGCGGCCCAGCTCGAGCATCAACTGGGCGGCCTCGAAGGCGCCGGAGAAATCGGCGTTCTTGTAGTGCGCCATCCCCAGGGCGCGCCAGGCCCAGCCGTCACCGGGCACCACCTCGACCCAGTGTTGGGCGTGCTCGAGGGCCGCGGTGTAATCCTCGAGCACGAGGTAGGTCTCGAACAGCGGATCGAAGGCCAGCTCGTAGCCGGGCTCGTACTGCAGGACGTACTCCAGGTAGCGTCGGGCGTTGACGTGGTTGTCGCTGAGCCGGTTGGCCATCGCGTGGAGGTAGAGATAATCGGCGTTGCGTTGGTCGAGCTCGACCAGGTCGGCGCTCAGGGGCAGGGCCTCGTCGATGCGCCCTTCCTGCAGCAGGCTCTCGACCATTCCGGAGAGCAGCGGAGGGTCGTCGGGGGTCAGTTCGAGGGCCCGGCTGAAGACGTCGCTGGCATTGGGGTAGTCGCCGAGGGCCTTGTAGATGCTGCCCAAGCTATAGAGGAAGTTGGCGTCGTTCTGGAACTCGCCGACCAGGGGCAGCAGGCGGTCGAGGGCGGTTTCGTAATCACCGCGGGCCATGGCCACCAGGCCCAGTCCGTTGATGGCGGCCACGTTTTGCGGCTCCACGGCCAGGGCCTGGTTGTAGAGTTCTTCGGCCCGTTCGAGCCGGCCGTTGCGGTAGGCGATGTTGGCGTCGGCCACCAGCTCTTCGACGCCGGCCGCGCCCACGGCGAGGGCCAGGCTGAGGGACAGTGCTGTCGCGAGCTTGGACACGGGGCTCCGCCTCAGGTCTGTTCGAGGTCGAGTTCCTCGGGCAGTTCATCGTTTTCGCTGACGTCGGGTCCGGCGACGCCGGTCAGCTCGACGTCGTCGAGGATCCGCGCCTGGGCTTCGAGCAGGGCGCGCATCCGGGCGATCATCGTCCGCTTCTGCGATTGGAGGTTGATCAGTTCGGTGCGCAGCTCGTCGCGGCGGCGCTGGGCCTCGGCGATGATCCGTTCGGCCCGCACCTCGGCCTGTTCGACGATGCTGGTCCGCTTCTGCTCGGCGGCCTCGGTCATCTTGTCGGCGGCGTCCTGGGCGGTGATCAGCGTGCGCTCCAGGTTCTTTTCCATCCGCCGATACTCGGCGATCTGGCCCTCGAGGGTTTTGACGGTATCGCGCAGCTTGCTGTTGTCGTTGAGCACCCGCTCCAGCTCGTCGGCGGTCCGTTGGAGGAAGGCGTCGACCTCCTCGACGGCGTAGCCGCGCATCGAACGGGTGAACTCCTGGCGGTGGATGTCCTGGGGCGTGATCTTCACGCGGTTCCCCCCGGGTTGGTCGGTTTGGCGGATTGATTAAGTATAGTCCCTCCAGGGCGCCGAGACAACCGTCGGCTCATTTTTTCCCTCCCGTGGGAGCCGTCCACTCCTCGACCAGCTCCATGAAGGGCCGGCAGTCGCGGCAGAGCCGGACGACGTCCTGCAGCCAGGGCTCCTCCTCCAGCCAGGGGCCGGGCTCTCGGCTCTGCGAGACGTGGACGCCCTTGTAGAGCAATAACTCCGGGTATTCCAGCTCGCGGTCCTTGTACTCCCGGGGTATGCGTTTCATCTGCGGCTCGTTGACGGTGTAGCGTCCACGCAACCGTTCGAGCTCCCGCCCCAGGCGCGCGTTGTTTTGTGGCTCGGCCGCCCAGGTCCGATAGCGTCGGACCAGCTCCATGCTCGGGTTATGGCTGCCGCAGGCCCAGAAGACCTCCTCCGGCGCCAGATGCAGGTAGACGAAGGGGCTGTCCTTGCGCGTCCTGCGGTAGATCAGCAGGCCGGTGTTGGTCTTGAGCGGGCTCTTGTCCTTGCTGAAGCGGATGTCGCGGAAGATGCGGAAGAAGCTCTTGTTGACCTTGGGCAGGGCGGTGTAGTCCGGGTAGAGCTCCCTGATGTTGTCCCACAGCCAGAGCAGAATCTCGCTCAGGGCGGGGACGATGACGTTGTCGTAGTAGTGGCGGTTCTCGGCGAACCACTCCCGGGTATTGTTGCGGCGCAGGTCCTCGAAAAACAACACCGCGGCGTAGGGGATGCCCGGGGTCTTGCTCATCACTGCTCCCATGGTTGTGATCCGGCGGTACGGTCGTCGGCTGTTTCCTTAACACCGCCGCGGCTGCGGTCGACGGCGTTTTCGGTTATAATGGCCCTTTATCCGAGGGTAGCATAAAACACCGACCTCCGGCAGCCCCTCGACCGACTTTCAGCGACGAAACGGCGCAAAGCGATCCGGCAAGCAAGGAGAACCGCGATGGCCCTGACCATCCGCCCCGTCGACGGCAAGCGCGACCTCAAGACCTTCATCTACTGGCCCGCCGAGCTCTACCGCGATGTTCCCCAGTGGGTCCCCCCGCTCTATATGACGGAGCGGGAGTTCTACGATCCCGCCAGGAATCCGGCCTTCGAGCACGCCGAGGCCCGCTGCTGGCTGGCCGAGCGCGACGGCGCGACCGTCGGCCGGGTGATGGGCATCGTCCAGCATCGTATGAACGGCCGCTTCGGTACCCGTAACGCCCGCTTTTGCAACCTGGACTTCGTCGAGGACCCCGAGGTCTGCTGCGGCCTGCTGGGCGCCGTCGAGGACTGGGCCCGGGAACACGGCATGGAAAGCCTCTCCGGCCCCCACGGCTTCTCCGACTCCGACCCCGAGGGCATGCTGATCAAGGGTTTCGAGCACCGGGCGACCATCGCCAGCTACTACAACTTCCCCTACGTGCCGCGCTTCGTCGAGGGCTGCGGCTTCCAGAAGGACTTCGACTACCGTATCTTCCGTATCGAGATCCCCGATGCGCCCCCGCCGATCTACGTCAAGATCAAGCAGCGCCTCGAACGCCAGGGCTTCGTCCTGGCCGAGTTCACCAAGACCCGCCAGATCAAGCCCCACCTCGACAACTTCGTCGTCATCCTCAACGCCACCTTCGAGCAGATCTACGGCTATGTCGAGCTGACTCCGGACGAGGGCCGCAAGCTGATCAAGGACTACCTGCAGATCATCGACCCCCACTTCCTCAAGTTCATCTACAAGCTGCCCCGGGACGAGGTCGGCCGTCCCGTCGATCCCGAGCGGGACGAGGTCGTCGGCTTCATGGTCGGCATGCCCGACATCACTGAGGGCATCCAGCGGGCCCGGGGTCGCCTGCTGCCCTTCGGCATCTTCAAGATCCTCAAGGCCCGCCGCACTACCCGACAGCTCGACCTGTTCTTCGCCGGCATCCGCGACGAGTACCGCAACCGCGGCCTGTCGGCCATGTTCGCCGTCGGCTTCATCCGCGACGCCGTTAAGCAGGGCCTCGAATACATCGACGCCCACCAGGAGCTGGAGTTCAACCACAAGGTCCACGACGAGTGGAGCCGCTTCGAGAGCAGCGAGTACAAACGCTCGCGCATCTTCGTCAAGGAGCTGGTCCCCGGCGGCCTGGAGCACTACCGGCAGGCCACCGCCGACGTCATCCTGCGCGACAAGGTCGCCCCGCCCGAGGAGAACCAGGAGTACCGGCTGTAGGCGGCGTTCGACCGTCTAACACGCCGGCGAAGAGGTAACGACGAATACGCAGGGGCCGACCGGCAGGTCGGCCCGATTGAGCTTGACACGTAGGGCGGGGGGCTCTGCCCCCCGCCGGCCTTGTCACGTAGGGCGGGGGCTCCGCCCCCCGCCGCGGATCATCGTCCAACTCGTCGCCATTCAACCACTGATGAAATGGGCCTCCATCCCCGGTTGGGAGACTGCAGGAGCCGACGTTCAGGTCGGCCCGTTTGAGCTTGTCACGTAGGGCGGGGGCTCCGCCCCCCGCCGCGGATTGTCCAGCTGCACGCCATTCCAACGGCGGTGAAACGGGCATCCGCTTGTCACGTAGGGCGGGGGCTCCGCCCCCCGCCGCGGATTGGATGGACGCTAGTTACCCCTCTTTCTGGTTATAGGGATAGTCTTTATCAAAGAGACCTTTCCAAAAACGCGTCCATCGTGAGTGTTTAGAATAATAGGGGGCAACAACATCAAACAAGAAACGAAAATAGAGGAATAATGAAATCAAGACAAAGACACACACTAAAGAGAAGCAAATCCAACCCCAAACGGAGTTCGCAATATTGGGAATTATAATTCTATCTATGCCTAAAAGGACAAGAGAGGAAAAGACTGTTATCAGGCTCAAGGTTATCGGCTTCCATAATTGCTGTGCCTGCTTAATGTCATTGCCTCGCCGCCGGAATTCTTTTCTATGATCTAAAAACGAGTTCTCTAAATAGCTGGATGGTGGGTTTGATTGATCTAACGTTTCTTTATTGAAAAGCTCTAGGTAATCCTTGCAGTTATATTTGATAAGTATTTTGCTTGCCTCCAACTCCTTTTCTTTGAATAACTTTTTTGCTTTGCTGCTGATATCTTGTTGTAAAAAACGTAGTCGACTAATCCACATAACATAAACCGCCACCACAATCGCCGTCAGGGCGCCGAGGGTCTGCGCGACCGTGCTCATGAACCAACGGAAAGTTTCGATGTCCATCTCCACACCCCTTTGCTGAATAACTGATGACAATAGTATCTTATCAAATCCAACTGCCATAGTGTGTCAGAGAAACCGACGGGATCTCAAGACCCCGCCCACAGGGTGCAACGGGCGCAAACCAAGGCCCCGGCGCGTGTTTTTGCCCGAGCCCGTCCCTTCAGGGACGGGCTCGGCGAGCAAAAACCGTGACGGGGACGGCCCAACGGCGGCGACGCCCTAGAGGTACTCGGAGAAGATCGCCCCGAAGACCGCCTCGTCGCGGGCACCGACGATCATCTCTCCCGGGGTGCCGTCGGCCCGGACGATGAAGGTCGTCGGGATGGCCGAGAAGACGTAGTCGTTCAGCACGGCGTCCTTGTTGTCGAGGTCCTCGAGCCACAACACGGGGTAGTCGATGCCCTGGGCGGCGATGAACTCGTCGAGGGCGGCGGCGTCATCGTCGACGCTGACACCGACCAGGACGAGGTTATCGCCGAACTCGCGGTTGAGCTTCGACAGGGCCGGGATCTCCTCCCGGCAGGGCCCACACCAGGTGGCGAAGAAGTTGACCACCACGGGGACGCCGCGGTGGTCGGAGAGGACGAACTCGCCACCCCGGCGCAGGGGTCCGGCGATCTCGGTGGCGGTGCCCGGCGCGCCGGAGGTGGTCAGCTCCCCGGCGCTGGGGGTGGTGTCGACGACGGGGGCGGCGGCCCCGGGCGCCGCGGCCTCCTCGACGGTCTCCTCCTCACCGCAGCCGGCGATCAGCACGGCGGCGAGTAATGACAAAACGAGAGCGGCGGTTCTCATGCGGTCCCTCCGTTATAGTATGCGCAACAGCTAATATGCTATGCTAAACGAAGGCCCCCGTTGGGGACGGGGGCCGGACGGGCTAGGGCAGATACTTCTCGATCAGGGCGCGGAAGGTGGCCTCGTCGCGGGCGCCGATGATCGTCTCGGACTTGATCAGCTCGAAGTCCGCATTGATGACGAAGGTCGCCGGGACGCTGCCGCCGTGGTTGTAGAAATCCCAGTAGTCGTCGTTCTCGTAGAGCGGCGGCTGGCCGGCCAGCAGCACGGGCTGGGTGATGCCGAAGTCGTCGATCATCTTCTGCATCGCCTCGTCGTTGCCCTGGTCTTCCTTGATGAAGATCAACTGGAAACCCTGGTCGGCGTACTCCTCGGCCAGGGACACCAGGTGGGGCATCTCTTCCTTGCAGGGCGCGCACCAGGTGGTGAAGCAGTTGAGGAAGATCAGCTTACCTTCGAAGTCCGAGAGTTGATAGGTCTCGCCGTCGAAGCCCAACGCAGTGAAGTCGACGGCTTTGTCGCCGGCGGCTGGTTCGCCTTCTTCGCCGCCGTCCTCGACCTCGCCGGGCTCTTCAGTGACCTCTTCGCCGTCTTCCTCGCAGCCGCCCAGCAGCACCAGGGCGGCCAGGGCGATCAGCAACGCTAACAACAGGTACTTGCGCATAGCCGTACTCCTCCGGCTGTCAAGAGGGATTAAGAATCGCTGTTCTCGTCTTCTTTGTTCTTCAGGCCGTACTTGCGCAGGTAGCGCTCGACGCGGCCCGTGGTGTCCATCAGCTTGCGCTTGCCGGTGTAGAAGGGGTGGCAGGCGCTGCAGACATCGACGCGCAGCTCCTTGATCGTGGAGCGGGTCTTGATCTTGTTGCCGCAGGCGCAGGTGATGATCGTTTCGTCGTACTTGGGGTGGATCTTGGGTTTCACGGTGTGCTCCTTAGACGGTAATCCAACGCAGTCTTCGTCGGGTCATACGCCGCGACGGGCCGCGTCGTTCCCTAACGGGCGGCGGGTCCGGCCGGTGGGTTGGCCATCCGCGTGTAACGGTAGTAATCGATGTAGCTCTTGGGGTCGTTCTCGTAATCCTCGCGGCTCTTGTAGAGGAAGGCCACATCCTCCTCGACGCTCCAGATATACTCGGTGCGCTGGAGGAAGATCCGGGTGGCCTCCTCGGCGATGTAGCAGCGCGCCGGATCCTTGGGCTCGTCGGGCATCCCCGTCAGCACCAGCATCGACTGCCCCCGGCGCAGGATCAGCGAATCCCGGCCGATGACGTTGATGGTGAACTCGTAGCCGCCGCCGTTGATGATGAAGTAGCCGGAGACGTTGACCGGCAGCTCGCTGACGTTCTGCAGCTCAATCCACTCCGAGTTGTAACGCGGCAGGCCCTGGGCCAGCCGGTACTCGCGGTGGGAGTCGGGATGGACGTTGGCGATTCGTACCCGGGGTCGACGCACCCGGCACCTCCTTGGCGTAGACGGTGTCCGCGCTGACTTCGGAGTTTACCAACCCCCGGCCCGTCAAGTCAATACACACCCCGAGTTTACCCGCCCCCCGGTCTGTGCTATCATTGAGCGAACCGGGAAGTTACCTGCTAACATACTGACATTTTGCCACTTAGCCGATAACCCCCCTTGGGGAGGGGTTCGGCCCGGGGAAAGCGCGGAACCGTGCAGCCGCCCCGTTCCAGGCTGGGACGCCACCTGTTGTGGCCGGCGGCGTGGTGCTACGCCGTCGGTCTGCACGCCGACGAACTTCTCGACGGCCTGCGGGAGCGCCTGCGGGCGGACAGGCCCGTCGTCGGCGTGGGCAACCTGACCGTCGGCGGCTCGGGCAAGACCCCGACGGTCCGTTGGCTGGCCGCCGCCCTGCTCGAGCGCGGCCGCCGCCCCGCCCTGGTCACCCGGGGCTACGGCGGGAGCCGGGCCGCCCGCACGGCGGAACCGGCCCTCGTCGAGGCGGAGGAGCCGGCGCTTTACGGCGACGAGGCCGTGCTGCTGCGGCGAGAGCTCCCCGGCGTTCCCGTCGTCGTCGGCCGGATCAAGGCCCGGGCGGCGCTGCTGGCCGCCGAGCAGCCCGGCGTCGATACCGTGATCGTCGACGACGCCCTCCAACACCGCCGCCTGGTGCGGGACTTCGACCTGACCGTCCTGGCGGCGGCCGACTGGCGCGCCCGGCTACGGCTCGTTGCCGCTCTCCTGCCCGCGGGTCGGCTGCGTGTGCCCTTCGACCGTCTGCGCCGGAGCGACGCCGCCCTGCTGCTGGACGCCGGCGCCGACGAGCTGCGACTGCTGCGTGCCCGCTTCCCCGGGCTGCTCTGCCTGGGCGGTCGCTTCAGCGCCGTCGGGCTGCGTACGCTGGACGGCGCCCGCCGTCCCCGCGGGCTGCTCGCGGGCCGTCGGATCGTCGCCTGCTGCGCCCTGGCCCGGCCGGAGCCCTTCTTCGCCGACCTGGAGCGCCTGGGCGCCGTCATCGCCGCCCGGTTGGCCCTGCCCGATCACGCCCCCTACGACGAGTCACAACTGGCCCGACTCGCCCGCCTGCGCGACGCCCATCCGGGCGCCCCCTGCCTGATCACCGGCAAGGACGCCGTCAAGCTGCGCGGCCGCCTGGAGGGCGACGTCCTGCTGCTGGAGCGCGAGCTGCGCCTGGAGCCGGGCGGGACCGAGCGGCTGCTGGCCGCCCTGAGCGCCAGGCTGGAGCGCCGCCGATGACGAACGACGATTACCGACCGACCCTCGGCCACCGCCTGGAGTACCTGGCGGTCTGGTGGCTGTTCCTGACCACCAACCTGCTGCCCCGCTTGTGGGCCCGCTTCCGCGGCTGGTACCTGGGCAACCTGCTCTACCTCGTTCTCGGCCGGCGGCGGCGGATCGCCAAGGACAACCTCGTCGAGCGCCTGGGCGTCACCCGGCGGCGGGCCGCCCGGATCGCCCGGCGCAACTTCATCAAGGTGGCCCGGAATCTGCTGGATTTCATCCGGCTGCCCCATTTCCGGGGTTCCCGCCGCGAACGCTGGATGACCATCGAGGGGCTGGAGCACCTCGAGGCCGCCCGGCGCGAGGGCCGGGGGCTGATCCTGGCCACGGCGCACTGCGGTCCCTGGGAGTTGGCCGCCGCTTACATCGCCGCCCACGGCCATCCCGGCACCGCCGTGGCCACCCGCCAGAGCAACCGCCTGGTCGACGGGTTGCTCAACAAGCTGCGCCGCCGGGCCGGCAGCGGGATCGTTCTCGTCGACGAGGGCCCCCGCCCGCTGATCCGGGCCCTGCGTGACAACCGTGTCATCTACATGCTGGCCGACCAGGACGCCGGGCCCGACGGCCTGTTCCTCGATTTTCTCGGTGCGCCCTCCAGCTTCCATCGCGGCCCGGCCTTCCTGGCCCGGCGCCTCGGCGTACCCCTGGTTTTCGCCTTCGCCCGCAGGGAGGGCGGCCGGCTGCTGGCCCGGCTGTCCCCACCCCTCCACCCCGACCCGACGGCCGAGCGCGACGCCGAGGTTCGCCGGCTGACCGGACGCTACGCCGCCGCCCTCGAGGACTGGATCCGCCGTTACCCCGCGGACTGGTACTGGATGCACCGCCGCTGGAAATCCAGCCCGCCGGTGAGTTGAAAAAGCCCGCCTTTTGACCTATGATACCGCTCCGAGGCGGGAAGAGCCGTAACGAACCCGCCCGAGCCCTCCCCAACAAGCGACGCCGGGGTCGGAGGCCTGCCGCCGACCCGTTCGGCGTATCCCGCGGATAACCCTCCGCACCTGCCCTTTTCGGGTCTGGAGTCTGCGATGAACCTCTCCGAAGCCGTCGAGAAGAAGGCCGTGCTGCTGGACTGCGCGGCCGCCGACAAAACGGAACTGCTCAACACCCTCATCGACGCCGCCGGACGCTCCCGGCGGTTGAAGGACGTCGAGGCCGCCCGCGAGGCCATCTTCGAGCGCGAGGAGCTCTCCTCCACCGGGATGGGCCACGGCGTGGCCATGCCCCACGCCCGGCTCAAGGACGTCCAGTTCCCCGTGCTGGGCTTCGCCCGTCACGCCGCCGGAGTGGACTTCGACGCCGTCGACGGCCAACCCGTTAAGCTGGTCTTCCTTCTGCTGACCCCCTCCTCCAATCCCGAGCTCAACGTCCAGTTGCTGGGCAAGCTGTCCCGGATGTGCTCCGAAGCCGACAATCGTCGGCGTCTGGCCCGCATCGACAAGATCCGTGATTTCATGGCCCTGATCCACGAGATCGACGCCGCCAACGGCTTCCCCGACTGAACCCCGCCGCCGGGAGCGCCGAAGGGACGGGTTCCGATGGGAAGCGACTACAGCGTCGTCATCGCCCTGATCGTCTTCGCCTTCGTCTACGTCATGGTCGTCACCGACTGGGTCAACCGGACGAAGGCGGCCTTCTTCGGCGCCCTGGTGCTGCTCCTCGGCGGGGTCATCGACCTCGAGACGGCCTGGGTCGAGTACATCGACTTCGAGACCCTGGGCCTGCTCATCGGGATGATGGTCATCGCCGGGGTCATCGGCCAGACCGGCATCTTCCAGTTCACCGCCCTCAAGGCCGTGCGCTGGACCCGGGGGCGATACGGCCTGCTGATGGTCACGCTGTGCGTGATCACCGCCGTCTTCAGCGCCTTCCTCGATAACGTCACCACCATCCTGCTGCTGGGCCCGATCGCCATCATCGCCTCCGACGCCCTGCACCGCAAGCCCCTGCTCCTGCTGATCGCCATCACCTTCGCCTCCAACATCGGCGGCATGGCCACCCTGATCGGCGATCCGCCCCACATGATGATCGGCTCCGCCGTCGGGCTGAGCTTCAACGACTTCCTGGTCAACCTGGCCCCGATGTCGATCATTGCCCTGGCGGTCACCCTCGGGCTGCTCTACCTCTCCAAGCGCCACATCATCACCGCCGGCGGCAAGCCCTACCGTCCCACCTTCGACGAGGCCCGCTACATCAAGGACAAGCGTCAGACCGTCATCGGCCTGGTCGTCCTGGGTCTGGTGATCGTCGGCTTCACCATCCTGCCCGAGTTCGGCATCCCGGTGGCCGTGGTGGCCCTGTTCGGCGCCAGCGCGCTGATGCTGCTCAACCCCGGTAAAGTCAAGGAGCAACTCGGGCATATCGAATGGCCGCTGATCTTCTTCTTCATCGGTCTGTTCGTCATCACCGGCGCCCTGCAGGAGGTCGGCGTCATCGCCTGGCTGGGACGCCAACTGGCCGGGATCACCACCGACCCCCTGCTGTTCACCATGATCGTCCTCTGGGCCAGTACCATCGGCGTGGCCCTGTTCTCGGCGGTGCCCTACGTGGCGGTGATGATCCCCATCGTCTCCCACGCCGTGGGGCTGATGGGCCTGGGGCCGGCGGCGGCTGAGCCCATCTGGTGGTCCCTGGCCATCTCCGTGGCGATCGCCGGTAACGCCACCATCGTCGGCTCGGCGGCCACCATGGCCGCGGTCAGTATCTCCGAACGCACCAACGAGCCGATCACCTTCCGCACCTACCTGCGCTACGGTTTACCGACGATGCTCCTCGTCCAGCTCTGCTCGACGGCCTATCTCTGGCTGCGCTACTTCGTCCCGGGCTAGGCCCCGTGTCCGAAAAGGAGTCAATAACCATGCCCGCCCGACCGGTCAGCGAGTTCATGACCACCGAGGTAATCACCTGCTACCGCAGCGATAAACTGCGCCAGGTGGCGGCGATCTTCGCCTTGCGGCCCGTCTCCGGCATCCCCGTGGTCAACGCCAAGGGGCTGCTGCGCGGCATTATCACCAAGATGGAGCTGCTGGGCTACTTCCTGCCCGAATACCTCGACCTGTTCCGCGATATCGACTTCATCCAGGACTTCTCCACCCTGCAGAGCTGCAACCTCGACGTGCTGGAATCCAACCTGCTGCTGGTCGAGGACGTGATGGATTACGAACCGGTGACCATCCCGCCCGACACCTCGGTGATCAAGGCCGCCGCCCTGATGCACAAAAAACAGCTCGAGCCCCTCTGCGTGGTCGACGAGGAAGGCAAACTCCTCGGCGTGATCTCGACCACCGACGTCTGCCGGGCCTTCTTCGGCCAGTTCTCCTCCGAGGCCAAGCTCTAACCCCATGTTCGACTTCCCGACCATCCTCACCCTGGCCGTGCTGGGCTTCGTCTACTTCGCCGTGGTCTCCGAGCGGATACCCCGGATGAAGGCCGCCTTCCTCGGCGCCATGCTGCTGATCGCCGCCCGGGTGGTGACCCTCGAGGCCGCCTGGACCGAGTACATCGATTTCGAGACCATCGGCCTGCTCGTCGGGATGATGATCATCGCCGGGATCATCGGCGACACCGGCGTCTTCGGCTACGTAGCCCTCAAGGCCGTCAAGCTGACCCGGGGCAACTACGCCCTGCTGACCGTCGCCCTGGCGGTGATCACCGCCGTGTTCAGCGCCTTCCTCGACAACGTCACCACGGTGCTGTTACTGGCGCCGATCGCCATCTTCGCCGCCGACGTCCTGCACCGCAAGCCCCACGTCCTGCTGATCGTGATGGCCCTGGCCGCCAACATCGGCGGTACGGCCACCCTGATCGGCGATCCGCCCAACATGCTCATCGGTTCGGCCGCCGGGCTGACTTTCGCCGAGTTCCTGCTCAACACCGGCCCGGCCGCCCTGATCGGCCTGGCCGTCACCCTGGGTTACACCCTGCTGGTCAACCCCGAGCTGCGGCAAAAATCAGCCGGGCGGATCGACCCCGCCGGCTTCGACGAATCCAAGCAGATCACCGACCGCCGGACCCTGCTCTACAGCCTCGTCGTCCTCGGTCTGGTGCTGGTCGGCTTCGTCGTTCTGCCCGGCCTCGGTGTGCCCACCGCCGCCACCGCCCTCGTCGGCGCCGCATTGCTGATGGTCGTCAACCGTACCGAGCCGGAGAAGCTGCTGGCCAAGGTCGAATGGCCGCTGATCTTCTTCTTCATCGGCCTGTTCGTCATCACCGGCGCCCTGGGCGAGGTCGGCGTCGTCCAGGCCGTCGGCCGCTTCTTCGCTACCCTGACCCCCGATCCCTTCTGGCTCTCCATCGTCGTCCTCTGGCTGGCCACCTTCGGCGCCGCCTTCCTCTCCGCCGTCCCCTTCGTCACCGTGATGATCCCGATCACCGCGGCGGCGATCGCCCACCTCGGCCTCTCCCCCGCCGCCGCCCAGCCCGTCTGGTGGGCCCTCTCCCTGGGAGCCTGCTTCGGCGGCAACGGCACCATCATCGGCTCCGCCGCCAACATGGCCCTCGTCGGCATCTCCGAGCGCACGCGGGAGCCGCTGGACTTCAAGGGCTTCTTCGGTTTGGGCATGCCCACCCTGCTCCTCGTCCAGCTCGCCTCGACGGCCTACCTCTGGTTGCGCTACTTCGCCTTCGGCTAGCTTGCTTACTGACAGGATATGTCAGATAAAGCTGATAAAATGTATTTTTAGGGTAAACCTAAAAACACAACCGAAGGAGAATTCATGCAACGCAAAAAAGCCCAGGCATCGTACGCAGAGAAAAAGATTATAGGCGATTATTGCTCTCATATACATGACCATTACGATGTTATTAAAGGTGCGCACGGTGTAGGCTGTAAAAAGGGAGAAGAATACAATAAACAAATAAGCTTGAATGCCGGTGACAGACAAGCAGATATTGTGGCCGGAGATATTGAAAATGGCGAAGTTATTGTAAAAGAAATTGTAGAAGTAGAAATGTGCAACGGTACATTCGACCGTGATCAGGTTAGAGAGTTACATGACCATTGCAAAAGCAACCAAGTTGAATTTACCTTGATTATCCCAGAAGAACAGTATGATGAATATAAAAAAGATATCTATAGCTGCCTCTGCATGCGAAGACGCGGAGAAGCTGTATTTATTAATTATTTAACATATTCAACCACCACCTTTAAGGAAATGCTTGATTTTAAGTTATATTGCTCATAACAACAGCCATAATCAAATATCTGTTTGACGCTGAGGGTCACGGACCCTCAGCTTTGTTAGCGAAAAGCAAGCCGCTCACCGCCCGTTGAAAAACAGCCCCCGCCCGCATCGAACCGGTCAGGCTGCTATCACCCGGCCGGAACTGGCACGGTTTTTGCATCTCGGCGACCGTTGGGACGGCGGCAACGGTCCGCCTCCGCAAAAACCGTGCCAGTTCCGGCCGGGGCGGCGGCCCGGGTGGGGGGGGGCTGTTTTTCAACGGGCGGGGGCGACTGCTATAATCGGTTCGCCACTTGAAGCTGGAGGACCGATGAGCGCTCCCCTGCTACTGTGTGCCGATGTGGGCTCGACCCGCGGCGGCAACTTCGCCTGGGCCCGCCTGGAGAACGGCTGGGTCGTTGGCGGCACGGCGATCGACCGTCTGAGGGCGCAGCTTTCCCGGGCTTGCGAAGAGGGTCGGCCCGTCGCGCTGGGTTTGGAGTGCCCCCTGTGGCTGCCGGTCCCGACGGCCGAAAGCTGCTTGAGCCGTGGGCGAGAGGGGGAGGGCAATCGTTCCTGCTTCGCCCCGGCCGGGGGTTATGTGGCGGTCCTCGGGCTGCACCAGCTCTGTTATCTGCTGAGCGGTATAACTGCGCGGTCGGGTTACCCGGTGACCCAGGACTGGCGCTCGTGGTTCAATGATCCCAGCGGTTTGCTGCTCTGGGAGGCCTTCGTCAGCGGACCGGCCCACAGTGATCAGGGAGATGCACTGGGTCATCTGCGCGACGCGGCCACGGCGCTGGTGGAGTTCGCCCGACGGCTGGAGGATGGGGAGCCGGCGAGCGACGTGTCGGCACGGGACGCGGGTAAGCTCTCCCTGGCCGGCGCCGCCATGCTGTGGGCGGGTCTGGCTGATGAATCCCTCCTGCTGCGGCGGGAGGTCCTGGTGGTCAAACCGCAGCAGCCTTATCCGGGCAAATTGGAAGGGGAATGAGACCTTGGGGCCCTTGACAGCGCCGGGGGTGGCAAGGGACAATGTAGAAAAATAACGGATTGCGGCTTCCGAGGTAACGTGAAGACCATCCCGCCCGATTTCTATCCCCGATTGCTGGACTCCATCGAGGAGGGCGTTTTCACCGTTGACCTCGGTTTTCGTATCACGTCGTTCAACGCCGCCGCCGAGCGCCTGCTGGGCATCTCCCGGGAGCGGGCCGTGGGGCGGCGTTGTCACGAGGTTTTCCGGGCGACGTTATGCGGCGAGGCCTGCGCCCTCAAGCTGACCGTGGCCGACGGCGAAGCCCGGCGCGGTATACGGGTCGACGTTCTCGACGCCGAGGACGAGGCCCGGCCGATCAGCATCTCGACGGCGGCCCTGCGCGACGACGCGGGCCGGATAATCGGCGGCGTGGAGATCTTCCGCGATAATACAGAGATCGAGGAGCTACGCCGGGAGCTGTCCGAGCGCGGCCGTCTGGGCGACCTCGTTGGCACCAGTCCGGCGATGCAGGAGGTCTTCCGCCTGCTGCCCGATCTGGCCGCCGCCGCGGCCCCGGTGCTGATCACCGGCGAGTCGGGCACGGGCAAGGAGCTGCTGGCTCGGGAGATCCACCGTCGGGGGCCGCGCGCCGAAGGGCCCTTCGTCACGGTCAACGCCGCCGCTCTGCCCGACAGCCTGCTGGAAAGCGAACTGTTCGGCTACGAGAAGGGGGCCTTCACCGGGGCGGCGGGCTCCAAGCCCGGCCGCTTCCAGGAGGCCGACGGCGGCACCCTGTTCCTCGACGAGATCGGCGACCTGTCGCCGGCTTTCCAGGTCAAGCTGCTACGCGCCCTGGAGTCCGGCGAGGTCACCCCGCTGGGCTCGAACAGCCCCCGCGTCGTCGATGTGCGGATCATCACCGCCACCAACCGCGACCTGCGCCGGCTGATGGAGAGCGGCGCCTTCCGCGAGGACCTGTTCTACCGCCTGCGGGTGCTACCGGTGCGGTTGCCGGCATTGCGGGAGCGGCGCAGCGACATCCCCGAGCTGATCGAGCACTTCCGCCGGCGGCTGGCCGCCCGCACCGGCCGGGCCGTCGAGGGCCTGACCGATGAGGCCTTCGCCTTGCTCTACGATTACGTCTACCCGGGCAACGTCCGCGAGCTGCGCAACATCCTCGAGCGAGCCTTCGCCCTCTGCCACGGCCCGCGCATCGGCGTCCGCCACCTGCCCGAGGAACTGCTGACCGATCGGGAAGCGCAGGTTGAAACGACGGACGACGTACCGCCGATCAGCGAGCGGAGCGATCAGCGCCAGAGGCTGCTGGCGGCGTTGCGCGAACACCGCTGGAACCGCCAACGTACCGCCGAGGCCCTCGACATCAGCCGGACGACGCTCTGGCGCTGGATGAAACAGCACGGCTTGCTCGAATAGGTAGCTCTTTTTTTATCTCGACAAACGGACCCGCGCGGGTCCGTTTGTCGTTGCGCAACTTGTTTGAGCCTCGACAGTCAGCTGCGCGGAGTCCTCTGGAGGGGGGTCTCGGGCTTGTCGGGCAGACGGCGAAAGAGGAAATAGATGCTGGCCGCCGTCGCCAGGTAGAAGACGATGGTTACGATGAAGGGGTAGGAGTAGCCCCAGTTCTCCATGATACCCCCGGCCAGGGGGGTTACCAGAGCCCAGGAGAGGTTCCAGCAGGCGCGGGTGATGGCCACGGAGGTGGCCCGCACCTCCCGGGGCAGGTGGTCCATGGCGAAGGCCGTCAACTGGGGGTGGCTCATGTTCATCAGCGAAGCGCGCAGGGCGTAGGCGGCGAAGGCCAGCGGCAGCCAGCGGAAGAAACCCAGGTAGACCAGGAAGGGGATGCTGAGCAACTGGCAGAGGACGACGGCGCGGATCCGTCCCACCCGGGCCGACAGAACCGGTGCCAGCAGGCCGCCGAGAACCATCACGGCGTTGGTGGCGGTGAACAGGATGCCGATGGCGGCCTCGCCGAGACCGTAGACGTTCTTGAAGTACAGGTTGAAGAAGGGGATGACCATCCCGGCGCCGCAGCCGATCAGCAGCTCGACGAGGCCAAAGCGCAGGACCAGCCGACGGACCTCGGGCCGCCACAGGATCTTCAGCGAGCGGCGGAAATCACGCCGGGCGGTCTCCCGCACCGGAGCCGGCGACTTCCACAATAACAGGGGGATCAGGCCCGCCAGGGACAGACCCGCGCCGCACAACAACGTATAGCGCAGCGCTTCGAGGTGGTTGACCGCCAGGCCCGTGGAGTCGAACAGCCCGGGCAGCATCCCGCCGACCAGGCTGCCGCCCATCGAGCCGGCCAGGGTGACGATGAAACCGCCGGAGAACAGATGGTTGCGCTCCCGCCGGCTCGAATTCTCCCGCAAGGCCGGCTGGAGGGAGATCAGGTAGAAGCTGACGAAGACACCGCCCAGAAAGGCGAAGAGCCACATCCAGATCGGCGTGGTCAACAGGGCCCGGCCGGTGAAGGCCGCCGCCGCCAGGGACACCCCGCCCAGCATCACCCTGCGCCGTCCCAGGATGTCCGAGAGCACCCCGGCGGGCAGGGCGCCCAGGGCCATCCCCAGGGCCCGGGCCGAGAGGATCTCCCCCGCCACGCCCTCGGCGTAACCCAGCTCCTTGAGGAACAGGTTGAAGATGATGCGGAACATCCCCATCCCGATACTGGCGAAGAATACCCCGGCCAGAATCTTCTTGGCCTCCGGGGTGAATTCGCGCCAGGGTTCGAGCTGGCTCTTGAGGTCGCGCCTGGTCACTGTCTCCTTCGCACCGGTTAACGTACGCCACTCAAGCGACGGCGTCCAGCATAGCAGACCAGTTCCCCGTGGGCAAACAGAGTCCGAGCCCGCGCGATACTCCGGTAATTGACAAACGGCAAATCACAACTTATAATGCCTCTTTAATCCGTTCGAGCATAGCTAAAGTACCCATTATTAGCGACTTATCATATTCATACCCTCTCAGCCGACGCCTGCGGAGTTGATGTGACGATGCCCCGTATTCCAAACCAAACCGAACGACGCCGCCAATCCGCACCGCCGCGGATCAAGCTCCTCGACAGCACCTTCGGCTTCCTTGTCCACGTCGGCGCCTCCCCCGTCAGCGCCTTCGCCCGCACCAGCACCCCCCATCCCCGCTACCGCCCCAAGCCCGACTACCACCGCGCCGGTTCAGTGTCCGGCAACCGCAACCTGGCCCTGGCTTATGTCGCTCCCACACGACGCTCCACGAACAACGAGCTGGACGACCTGAGCTTCGACGAGCTCTGGCGCGCCGCCGCACCGGAGAGCGTCCGCTTCAGCCCCCGCTGAACCGGCGCCGAGTCGCCGCCGGCCACACCGCCGCTCCGTCGGGAGTGGTTTTTTCATTTGCACCGATCCGTCGCCGGCGCAGCACGCGGTCCGCAGACCCGCGAGCGTCGGCGA
>WJLX01000158.1 GCA_014728225.1 Candidatus Coatesbacteria bacterium
CGACCTTTCCCCGGTGCGTTTTCGGGTCCTTCTGCCACTCGAAGCCGCATCGACTTGCGTGGACCGGGCGATTGGAGCATGGCGCGAACAATTTGCCCGTGTTTGGGACCGGCTGCCACTTCGAGTTGGCGTTGTGGCCTTTCCTAGGATGACGCCGTTTCAGGCCGTGATAGATGCGGCGCGGACCATCGAAGATGATCTGGACAGGATCAAGAAATCCGAAACCTGGCGGGTGACGGGATGCGAAACACGGGAGGGCGTCACCAGCCTTAGCCTCAAGTCTCTTGATCATCCATATGAGCTTCTTAAAACCATACCCATCGGACTCCCCGACGGACGGGATGACGTTTTTTATCAGTACCTTGCTGTGGAAGACAAGCAGGTCCGTTTTCCGCTGGATTTCCAACATCCCAAAGGGCAGGTTTTCAGGCATGTGAAAGACTTGCGATCCGGGGATGGTGTTCGCGTTTATCCCTCGCTCACCACCACTCTCTTCATGGATAGCACGGCAAGGCGGTTCGAACCGTTGAGTCGTAGACAACTAACGGAATGGCTGCGGATGAGAGATCTCTGGAGACTGATAGACCGGTACGCAGCAAGCCAGACCGCGCTTCGCAGCGCATGGTCGGTAATTGTCGAGCGACGCGGGGCCTGGCAAGAACCGGATGGTACATGGATCGCGGGAGGGAAGACGGCCTGGCTCGATCTGGCCCGCGCAGTGTTCCATGAACGTCTGGGTGCTCGAGGCGCTTGCCTTGAATCTTTGGTGCAAGCCGCTGGGGACGGACTCCTGGATTGGTGCCTTGAATGGCACATGAGCGTACTAAAAAAGCAAGTATCAGGAGGTGACCGATGTCAGCAGAACCTCGGAGTTATGAAACATTTTCTTTTAGCGGTGTGGCGCTTGATCCCATCCATGTAGGCACTGGTGGAACCCGATTGGGCCGGGTGGATAACACCATCGTGCGCGATCCGGTTACGCGGATACCAAAGATTCCGGGTTCGAGCATCGCGGGAGTCATGCGAGCATACACGGCCATGGCAAAGGAGAAATACCCCAACTGCGCGGGTCTTGGTCAGCCGGAGCGCGATGGTGCGGGCGGCCATTGTGGAAGCGCCGATTGCCCTGTGTGCACCGTGTTCGGTTTTGCCAAAGGGATAGGCTCCAGCGGTGGGTTCGCGGGACTGGCTGCATTCAGCGACATGCATGTGCTGCTCTTTCCCGTGGCATCGCAATTGGGGCCGCAGTGGATCACCTGTCCAATGGCATTGCGGCAAACCGGCATCGCCAAACCCTCAGAACTGGGCGACCTGCCTGAGCAGCAGGTCCTTTACCGCAAAACGGACGGGGCGGAAGCTCTGCCATCATTGAATCTCGGCTGGCTGTTTTTGCAGGTCAAGACAGATTGGCAGCCACTGGAGGAGATTGCTCAAAAGATAGAAGAGCTGGGGATACCAGGTTACATTACCAGCCGCCTGGGTGTCGTTTCCGACAAGCTGTTCACCCACATCGTGAACAGCAACCTCGAAGTACGGACCTCGGTCGCCATCGATCCGGCCACCGGCGCGGCTAAGAAAAGGGCGCTGTTCACCTATGAAGCTCTGCCTCGAGGCACAGTGCTTTTTTGGGAGGTAACCTGCCGTAATCCAAAACACTTTAAGATCAATGGGGGTAATAAGGTGGAGGCGGTCGGCTCACCAGGGGGGGTTAGAGATGTCGTTACTAAGGCCCATCCATATCTGGAGCATCTCGGTATCGGTGGCATGGGAAGCCGGGGCATGGGACGACTGCGTGTGCTGGAAACGACGAAGCCTGACGATGCGGATAAGTCAGGGAAGGAGGACAAGTAATGGATGCTCCGACCTTCGAAAACCTGGACCTTGCTTGTGCCAAGCGGGGTAAAGAAATCGCAAACAACTCTTCGGATGACCTGGAAAAAGTGATTACCGATGCCCTGTCTGTGCTGGAAGAACAGGGTCTTTATGCTCTGTTTCTTTTTCTAAAAACGCAAGGCAACGGGGCCGAGTATGTCAAGCAGAAGATTTCTAGCTTCCTGAAAAAGACACCACGGCAGGCTCCGTTACTTTCTGACAATGGCGACGTCTTTGACTCGCTTCAGCAGATGGGCAAGGATCTAGACAAGCTGCTGCTGGCTCGTGATCTGGTCCGGCAAACACTCGTCTACGCCCGCTATCACGCGCGAGTGCCGCAAAAGAGTGAGGTGTGAACATGACCTGGACGGCACTTCGCTGGGTCTGGCGACTGGAAGCGCCGCTTTTCGTCGGCATACCTCCGGCAGGGGCCTTGAACCGCTGTCGACCCTATGTCCCGGCGCGTACGCTTTGGGGTGCTGTGACCGCTGAGATATCTCGATCAAGTAACGGCGACAGCTTTCCGGATTACCGCAAACGTGGAGAGGAAATCAGGGAACAATGCCGCTTTACCTACCTCTTTCCCGCCGAGAAAAGGGGCGACAAGGTCCTGGCTTGGAGGCCGTTATTCAGGAAGAAAGGCCTCCAATGGTGCTGCAACGGCGGCGAGGAATATCTGTCTGACCGTGACTTCAGACGTCGTCTGATGGGCTCCCGACCCGGCACCGCAATCGCTCCCGAATCGTACTCGGCGTCTGAAGGCACTCTCCGGGAAACAGAATGTATCAATCCCTGGTGGCGTGATTCCAACTGTCAGGAGGAAACGAGCGCCGTGCTGCTTTTAGGGTACGTCTTCCTGAGAAAAAACGGCTTTCGGAGTCAGTTGGACAATATCGACACCCTCTTTGTCGGAGGTGATACCAGATACGGTCATGGGAGAATAAGCCGTGTGGGGGGGCATAAAGAAGCTGGTGACGTATCTGTCTTCGGGAAACCGATTCATCGGGATAGAGAGAATCCCGGAATACAGAGTGACATCATTTGGGGACACGCCTTGGAAGGTGACTGGCAAAAAAAACAGATGATTCAAGGAGAACAAGAGCTTCTTGGCGGCTGGAACCAAGGTAGCCCGTGGAGAGGGAAACTAACGTGGGCTCCCGGCACATTTCTGACAGAGTCAGCGGTCTGGTCGATAGAAAAAGATGGATACTGGAAGCATCAAGACAAAAATAGGCGAGAAAGGAAATGACCAAGCACATTAAGCCTTTGTTCGCCATCACCAACCGGATCACCGCCGAACGCATCGAACGCACACAGTGAGTTCATTGCACAATCGTCGATGTAGGATAAGACAGATGGTGGGTCCAAGGAATAATCTGAGAAGCTGCTTTGGTCCGGGAGGATTATATCCATCAAGCCCCGCATCCCGCTGATGCGGTCGTTCGACGAGCGGAGCCACAGCTACTTGGGATATGTGCTTCGGGTTGACGGGACAATTGGAGATGAACTCGGCGAAGTCATAGTCGCCATGGGAAAGGCTGCACAAGCGAAGCACCGTTTCCATGCAGGCATGGAAGCAAGTGGACAGGCGGTTCCGGTTCCTGACCCGCGGTTTGAGACGGCCGGATTCTACAAGGCAAGCGGTTTGAAGATACTAAAAAGACGCCGATGGTTATCCCCCGGTTGGCTCAGCGCTTTACGGAGTGCCGCCCGACCTGGAAACCTATCGCAGCCGTGGGCATCGGCGTTAGGACATCCGGACTTATGACGCCAAGTGCACGACCTGTATCTGGGGCTGTCAAATGCCGATGGGGATGATCATCGATCACTGGAATCCCTCCGAGGGAGGCTTTCGATGGCCCCATTACACAAAACCGGCGCGGGAGGGAACTAACGCAAGGCCCCGGCACGCGTTCTTGCCCGCAGACCTCCCGCCGAAGGGAGGTCTGCGGAACGCAAGAACCGTGACGGGGCCGGGCGGGGGCAGTGGAGGTTCGTCGCAAGACGAAACCCCCGGACCGGGGGAGGGCGGAGCGGGGCGGCGAGCCAGTCGAATACCCCAATGCCTTAACATAGACTATTGACCCCGTAGGGTCGGGTCATCAGACCCGACCGCGTTTTCGTTAACGGGCGGGACTAAAGTCCCGCCCCTACATTACACGCTTTCGCGGCGGGTCGCTTCAGGTGATTCAGCAGCCGGGACCGCCCAACAGGGAACAACAATTGAATAACGGGGTCTCCCTGGGGAGACCCCGTTGGTGTTGCCGTACGCTCGCGGAACCCCTAGCTCATCCGGGTGCCGCGGGGGACGTAGTGGGTGTGCAGGTACTTATGGCTCTTGTGACCGCAGGGTCCGTCGGTGAAGTATTCCTTGTAGAGCTTCTGGACGACGGGGTTGTCGTGGCTCTTGCGGTACTCCATGACGTGGTCCTCGGCATAGATGGTCTGGGCCCGTTTCTCGCGGATTGCCGGTGAGGTGGGGATGGGCTGACCACCGCCGCCCAGGCAGCCGCCGGGGCAGGCCATGATCTCGACGAAGTGATAACCGTCGAGTTCGCCGCGGTCGAGCATCTCGATGACCTTGCGGGCGTTGGCGGTGCCGTGAGCCACCAGCACCTTGAGGGTCGCGCCTTCGAGGAAGGCCCAGTCGCCCTTGGCGCCCTCGATGGGCAACTCGGCCAAGCGGATACCCTCCATACCGCGAACCGGGGTGATGTCCAGCTCATCGAAGGGAACCTCGTTGCCGGTGACGATCTCGTAGGCGGTACGGATGGCCGCCTCCATCACACCGCCGGTGGCGCCGAAGATGATGCCCGCGCCGGAGCCGAGACCGACGGGATCGTCGAAGTCGCTCTTGGGCACGTTGGGGAGGTCGATACCGGCCTCCTTGATCATCTTGGCCAACTCGCGGGTGGTCAGGGCGTAGTCGACGTCCTGGAAGCCGGAGTCGGTCATTTCGGGCCGCTGGGACTCGTACTTCTTGGCGGTGCAGGGCATCAGCGAGACGCTGACGATGTCCTTGGGGTCGATGCCCGCCTGCTCGGCGTAGTAGGTCTTGATGATCGCGCCGAACATCTGCTGGGGGCTCTTGCAGCTCGAGATGTGGGCCAGCTTGTCCGGGGCGTTGTGTTCGACGAACTTGATCCAGCCCGGGGAGCAACTGGTGAACTGCGGCAGGGCGACCTCTTCCTTGTCGACGAGGGCCTTCTTGAGGCGCAGCAGCAGCTCGGTGCCTTCCTCCATGATCGTCAGGTCGGCGGTCATGTTGGTGTCGAAGACCTTGTCGAAACCGCAGCGCTTGAGGGCGGTGTTGAGCCGCTTGGTGACGCTGACGCCGGGTCCGAGGTCGAAGGCCTCGCCCATGGCGGCGCGGGGCGCCGGGGCGGTCTGGATGACGACGTGCTTGGTCGGGTCGTCGATGGCGGCCCAGACGTCGTCGGTGTAGTCCTTCTCGGTCAGCGCGCCGGTGGGGCAGCGGTTGATGCACTGGCCGCAGGCGACGCAGAGGGTGTCGATCAGCGGCTTCTCGGCGTAGCTCTCGATGTGGACGAGTTCGCCGCGGTCGACCTTGACCAGGGCGCCGATGTCCTGCAGCTCGCCGCAGGTGCGCACACAGCGGAAGCAGCCGATACACTTGTTCATGTCGCGCACGATCGGACCGTCGGCCTGGAGTTCGAAGGGCCCGAAGTCGGGGCGCGGATAGTTGAAGGTGTCGATGCCGTAGTCGGCGGCCAGCTCCTGCAGCTCGCAGGAACCGTTGCGCTTGCAGGTGTAGCAGTCGCCCCAGTGATGCCCCAGCAGCAGGTCCAGGGTGTGGCGGCGGGAGCGGCGGATGCGCGGCGAGCTCGTCGTCACGTTGATCGGCCGCTCGATGGGGAAGGCGCAGGCGATCTGCAGGGTGCTGAAGCCCTCGACCTCGACGACGCAGATCCGGCAGGAGCCGGAAACGCTCAGGTCGTCGTGGTAGCAGAGGGTGGGGATGTGGATGCCGAGTTCACGGGCGGCCTGGAGGATGGTCGTACCGACCTCGACCTCGGTCTCCCGCCCGTCGATGGTGAGCTTGACCATCTCGGCGGCCCCGGTCTTGGCGGCCTCTTTGGTGGCGCTAGGTTCGGCCATTGTCAAATGCTCCTTTCGGGGAGAAAAGGTGGTCTCTGAACCGGCTAACCTTCGAGCCGGCCGAGGAGGTCGTCACGGTAGTTCTCGACGACGGCCTGGAAGACGTTGGGGGCGGTCTGGCCCAGGCCGCACTTGCAGGCGTCGTACATCGAGTCACCCAGGTTCATCAGGCGGTTGAGGTATTGCGTCGGGCAGACGCCGTCGCGCAGCATCTCAAGCCCTTCGAGCAGGCGGCTGCAGCCGTAGCGGCAGGGCACGCACTGCCCGCAGCTCTCGTCGACGAAGAACTCCATCACGTTGATGGCCGTTTCGAGGATGTCGCGCTGGGGGCCGACGATCTTGACGGCGCCACCGGAGGGGGTGTCGGAGCAGCAGATGCGCCGCTCGGCGAACTGGTCCCGCGGCACCAGGGTGCCGGAGAAGCCGCCGACCATGACGGCCTGGGCCTCCTCGCCGCCGACGAGCTTGAGCAGCTCTTCCACGGAGATGCCCCACTCCAGCTCGTAGATGCCCGGCTTGCAGCAGTCGCCGGAGACGCTGAAGACTTTGGTGCCCTTGGTGCAGTCGGCGCCCAGTTTGTTGAACCATTCGGCGCCTTCCTCGATGATCCGGGCGGCGGCCAGGAAGGTCTCGACGTTGTTGACCGTGGTCGGTTTGCCGTAGACGCCGTTGACGACGGGGAAGGGGGGTCGGTTGCGGGGTTCGCCGCGGCCGCCCTCGAGGCTCTCGATCAGGGCCGATTCCTCACCGCAGACGTAGGCGCCGGCGCCTTCGCTGACGGTGATGTCGTAGTTCAGCCCGGAGCCGAGGATGTCCTTACCCAACAGGCCGCTCTCGCGCCGCGCGGCGAGGGCTTCTTCGATATGGGTGCGCAGGAACTCGTATTCGCCGCGCAGGTAGAGGAAGCCGTGCTCGGCGCCGATGGCGTGGGCGGCGATGGTCATGCCGTCGAGGATCGGATCCAGGTACTCGGAGAGCAGCAGGCGATCCTTGAAGGTGCCGGGCTCGCCCTCGTCGGCGTTGCAGACGACGTACTTGACATCGCCCTCGGCGCTCCGGGCGAAGGTCCACTTCTTGCCCGTGGGGAAGCCGGCGCCGCCGCGGCCGCGCAGGCCGGAGTCGCCGATGATCTCGATGAGCTCTTCGGGCGTCATCTTCAGCGCTTTCTTCAGGCCCTCGCTCTTGTCATCGGCACCCTCGAGCAGGGGACCGGCCTGGCGCAGGTTGTGCTTGACGATGTCCGGATCCTGGGGCGGCAGATAGCCGCGGCGCAGGTCGGCGACGATCAGTGAAACCTTGGCCGGGGTCAGCTCGGTGTAGATGTTATCGTTGACCATCATCGCCGGACCCTGGTCGCACATCCCCATGCAGGAGGTGTACTCGAGGGTGAACAGGCCGTCCTCCGTGGTCTCGCCGAACTCGATGCCCAGCTCGTTCTCGAGCTGGCGGGCGACGCGGCGACTCTCGTTCAGCTCGCAGGACAGGCTCTTGCAGAGCCGGATGACGTACTGGCCCAGGGGCTCATCGGAGAGGAAGTGGTAGAAGGTGGCCACGCTGTAAACCTCGGACTGGCGCAGCCCGAGCACCTCGGCGACCTCTTCGATGGCTTCCTCGGAGATATAGCCGAACCGGCGTTGCAGCGTCTTCAACACGGGTATCAGGCTGGACCGCTGGCGGCCCAGACGTTCAGCGGTGCTCTCGATCTCCTCGCGCATCCGCTGGCGGTCAAGGGTGAGCATTAAAGCGCCTCCTCGGGGGGTTGGAAGGGGGACAGAAGCCGGTAGAGTTCGTTCTCTGTTTCACAAAGCGGGCCCAAAAACAGGCCGGGGTCCGGTCTCGATAAGAGGACGGCAAGTCGCCGCTCCCGCGCGACCAGGCCGGCGGAGCGGCAGAGCTGCGTTACCATGGCGTCGTGTGGCCTCTGGCTCGCTAGACGGGCTCGTGCTCCCCCGCGGCGACCAGCGATGTCGCGGCGGCCGGGAAGCAAGAATGGCCGGGTCTCAACAAGCGTCAATCACCGTATTCTTAACACGCGCCCGGCGGTCTGTCAATCATTTCACAGACTTCTCCGGTAAATGATATTAACTTGCGATAAGTCGCCGGCCACCGGCCGGCATCCTGAAGAAACGGGTTTCAATCCCGCCCGCGGTTTATCCTCGCCATCGCCGGGCCGGAGTTACAACGAAGTCGTAACTCCAATGCTGCGAAGCAGCACCGGCACCAGTTTCTTGCACGCGCAACGAACCCTGGGTCGGGTTCGTTGCGCAAGAAATCCGCCGGCCCTCTGTCGTGGACGGTTCTCACCCGTCTGACGCTAGGCAAAGCGGGTAGCTGGGGGCAGCCGCCCCTACGGGTTTCTCAGTGGTGTTGGCGCGCCTCTGGGTGGGTCGGTGGTTTGCTGCGGGTTTGCAGGCTCCGGTTTAGAGGGCTAGCGAAACGTGTCGGGTTCGGGAGAGGGCGGGACACATTAAAAGGGATGGGATACCTTAACGCTCATGGATCATCATGTATTGTGATATTCTTGTAGTCACGAGAGTTACCAGGATGCTATCTTGCCACAAGTAAAGTAAAGGAGGCGCTGTGGCAGATGGCTTAAAGAGTAATTTCGACAGGCATGTCAAGTGTCCGAAGTGTAACTATCGCTATCAGTAGAGGTTTGGCGACGGGCGGCGGAAGTGCGAGCGCTGTCGAAAACGCTTCACCTATAAACCGTCTCGCCGTGGGCTTTCAGAAGAAGAGCGTGAATTGATCGCCGAGCTGTTGTGGCTTGAAGTAACCGCGGCCCGAGCGGCCAACAAGGTCGGCGTCCATCCCAACACATTCGGCAAGTACTAGCGCATCGCCGCCGCTCGAGAGGCCGAGCTGGGCTCGAGCGTCTACTCCGACGGCTGACAGACCGATAACAAGCTGTCACTCAACGGTTTTCACCATAAAGCATCAACACTGACAAGGCCCTGGTCAATGGCAGGGTGCATATCAAGGGCCTCGAGAACTTCCGGGGCTATGCCAAACGACGGCGAAAGGCCCACCACGGCGGTTTCAAGCGCAACCTCAGCCTGGTTATCAGGGAGATGGAGTTTAGCTTCAATCAACAGCATCAGTATCGATCCCGGCAGGCTAGATTACCCCAACAGCAGCCAGACTGGTCCATGATCGTGTGTTCCCAAAGGGATTATCACCTGATTATGACCAAGCGCGCAGTCTGCTCCCGAGGTGCTTTAGCGCGTTTTCGGCGTCTCGATGGTTGAAGCTGATCCACCTTTCAGGAACGACCTTTCAGGGATGACCTTTCAGGGATAATGAGTCCGA
>WJLX01000159.1 GCA_014728225.1 Candidatus Coatesbacteria bacterium
GAGACGGGGACGGGGTCCTCGGCGCCGCGCAGCACGCGCAGGGAGTTCGGACGGCCATCGAGGCGCCACTCGACCAGCAATCCCTCATCGACGACGGCGGCGTCCAAATCCACCACCGCGGGCCCGGCATACGCATTGCGCCACCAGGCGACGACGTTCCAATCGTAGCCGACGCCGACGACATCCAGGGTGCCGTCGCCGTCGATATCGGCGGCGCAGGCGGACATCGCGCCCAAGCAGGCAGTGCTCACAAAACGCTTGCTCCAGCTCGTTCCCTCGCCGGTTTCGTTCTCCCAGAAGCAGATTTCTTTCAGCCCGGCATTGGTACCCAGTATGTCAGTATCACCGTCGGCATCGATATCAACGGCCATGATGGATTTGAATGTGGAAATACCACCACAATCCTGGTCGATGTATTGACAGGTCCAACCATAACCCACACCATCGAGGTTCTCCCACCAGGGGATCCTGTTCCAGAAGAGGGAATGGGCGATGATGTCATTATCGCCGTCACCATCCAGCTCACCTGCGTGAACGGTACAGGCGCCGCTACCGAGTCCACTGCCACTGCCTTCAAGGTCATTGTACGACCATTCATGACCTAAGCCGTCGATATTTTCCCACCAGGCGATATTCTGCTCGTAAAAGCCGGCACCGACTACGTCCAGATCACCGTCACCGTCGATATCGACGGGCTGGGTCTCCAGAACGTTATTGTAGTTGGTCCCGACACAATGACGAAAATTCAAACCACCGCCGTCTGTGTACTCGTACAGCATTATCAGGTGTAATCCCTCTGAGCTGCCGAGAACGTCCAGGTCTCCATCGTTGTCGAAATCAGCGGCTTTAACGTCGCTGGCTCGTTCGAAATCCTCGACGATCAGGTGTTGGGTCCAGGTCTCGCCGATTCCGTCATCGTTGGACCACCAGGCGACGGTATTCAGCTTCCCGGCGGCGCAGAGGATATCCTGATCGCCGTCGCCGTCTATATCCGTGGTATAAACGTCGCGGGCGCCGCTGAAACTCTGGCTGATGATGTGTTCGGTCCAACGCCTATCGGCGTCCTCGTTGGCCCACCAGGCCAGGGTGTGCGCTGCCTCCGCCGCGCCGACGACGTCCTGGTCGCCGTCACCGTCGATATCGGCGGCGCAGACCTCGCTGGCTCCGGCGAAACCGGTGGCGATGATGCCGAGTTCCCAGTCACCATCCGCCCGTCCGGCGGCCGCCGCGACACTGAAGAAAGCCGTTATCGCCAGGATAACTGGTAAACCCTTGCTCATGTTCGCTAACCTCGTCTGTTGTGAAACGAGGGTGACGGTATATTCAAGATGACTTGATTGACAACTCCTGCTTGTCAAAAAGCAGCTCAGGTTTCCCCGGTTGCCTGTTCACCGGCGGTTGGATAGCTGAGAATTGCTAAGCCGGTTGTTCTGGTTGTTTCACCGGCAACGCTGTGGTTAAGGTCCCTTGACGGGTCGGTTCGTCCGCAGCCGTTGAAGCGGGAGCGATCAGGATACGGGTAACACTTGTTGCATTCACGCCGGACCTGAGGCGGTTCGGCGTGTCAACCACCCCGGCCCTCGGCTCCGGCGCGTCTGCCCGGCCCTGGAGCGCCGACGAAGACCGGGGTGCGAGCGGAAGATGATCGGATGAGGTACAACTAACCCGGGGGTCGAGGACCCCCGGGGGCTGCGGGCGGTTGGGTTGACAGTGGGCCGCGCCGTTCCCGGCTCTTCTGCTGCTAACGCCGTCGTGCAGGGGGGTGGGCATCTTGCCCCGCGTCGGCGGTGGTGTGTCGACCGGGCTGCTAGACCGTCAGCTCGCCGTCGCGCAGCACGGCCCGGCCGCCGACGAAGACGTCGCGGGGCCAGCCGCGCAGTTGGCGGCCCTGGAAGGGGTTGTTGCGACCCTTGCTGTGGAAGGCGGCGGTGTCGACGGCGCGCTCGGCCTTGGGGTCGACGACGGCGACGTCGGCGGGGTAGCCCTGGGTCAGGGCGCCCAGGGCCAGGCCGAGGACGGCGGCGGGGCGGCGGCTCATGGCCTCGACGAGGCGGTTGAGGGGCAGGCGGTTGGTCAGGACCAGCTCGGTGAACAGCAGGGGGAAGGCGGTTTCGAGGCCGGAGATACCGAAGGCGGCGCGCTGGAACTCGGTCTGCTTCTCGGCCGAGGTGCAGGGGGAGTGATCGGTGGCCACGACGCCGATGATGCCTTCGGCCAGGGCGGCGACGAGGGCGTCGCGGTCGGCGGCGGAACGCAGGGGCGGGGAGACCTTGGCGTCGGTGTCGTAGCCCCGGCAGGCCTCGTCGGTGAGGACGAGGTTGTGCGGGGTGACCTCGGCGCTCAGCGGGATGTGGCGCTCGGCGGCGTAGCGCAGCAGCTCGACGGCGGCGGCGCTGGAGATCGGCGAGAGGTGGACGGGGTAGTCGAGGGCCTCGGCGAAGACGGCCTCCCGGGCGACGAAGACCTCCTCGGCGACGGCGGGGATGCCCTCGAGGCCCAGGCGGGTGGAGACGGGGCCTTCGTGCATCACGCCGTCGGCGGCCAGCTCGGGGTCCTGGGGGAAGCTGATCACCGGGGTATTGAACATCCGGGCGTAGATGATCACCCGACGCATCACGGCGGGGTTGGCCACGGGGCGGATGTCGTCGGAGACGGCCAGGGCGCCGGCGGCGGCCAGCTCACCGATCTCGGCCGGTTCGAGACCGTCCATCTGTTTGGTCATCGCGCCGATGGGGTAAACGCGGACGACGCCGTCGCGGGCGGCCCGGCTGCGGATGAACTGGACCACGGTCTGGTTGTCCATCACCATGGTCACCGTGCTGCGGCAGCCCAGGGAGGTGTAGCCGCCGCGGGCGGCGGCCCGGGTGCCGGTGGCGATGGTCTCGCGGTCCTCGCGGCCGGGCTCGTTGAGGTGGACGTTGGTGTCCACCAGGCCGGGCAGGACGAGCATCCCGGCGCAGTCGACGACCTCGCAGTCGTCGGCGGGCAGCTCGGGGCCGAACCCGGCGATTAATCCAGCGGCCAGCCGCAGGTCGCCAATCTCGTCGACGCAGTTGGCCGGATCGACGATCCGTCCGCCGCGCAGCAGGTAGTCGACGCCGGAGGTTCTCACGCCGCCTCCTCCTTGCGGGCCATGATCAGCAGGTAGAGCACGGCCATGCGGACAACGATCCCGGCGGAAACCTGCTCCATCATCGCCGGCCAGGAGCGCTCGGCGACATGGGCGCTGACCTCGACGCCGCGGTTGATCCGCCCGCCGTGGAGCACGGTGACGTCGGGCTTGGCCAGGGACAGCCGCTCGGTGTTGAGGGAGAAGAAGCGGGAGAACTCGCGCAGGCTGGGCAGCAGCTTGTCGTTGCCGTAATCCAGGCTGACCCGGGTCAGGATGATCACGTCGGCGCCGTCGACGGCCTCCTCGGTGGTGTTGTAGACCCGGCAGCCCAGCTCCTCGAGGCCCTCGGGCACCAGGGGGCTGGGGGTGCCGACGACGACCTGGGCGCCCAGCTTGTTCAGGCAGTAGAGGTTGCTCTTGGCCGTCGGGCTGTGGCGGATGTCGCCGAGGAGGGCCACCTTGAGGCCGTCGATCCGGCCCTTGAGCCGGCGGATGGTGTAGGCGTCGACGAGGGCCTGGGTGGGGTGCTCGTGGGCGCCGTCGCCGGCGTTGATCACCCCGGCGGAGATGTTGGCGGCCAACTGGACCGGCGCCCCGGCCAAGTGGTGGCGCACCACCAGCAGGTCCACCCCCATACCCTGAAGGGTGTGGGCGATGTCGGTCAGGGTCTCGCCGAGGGAGGCCTGGGCCGAGGAGATGTTGATCAGATCGGCGGAGAGGGCCTTGCAGGCGCGCTCGAAGGAGATGCGGGTGCGGATCGAGGGGGTGTAGAACAGGTTGGCCACGATCCGGCCGCGCAGGGCCGGGGTCTTCTTGACCCGGCGCGAGCTGACCTCCTTGAAGCGCTCCGCCGTCTCGAGGATCAGCTCGATGTCCTCGGCGTCGAGGTCCTGGATCCCCAACAGGTTCTTGCTCTTGAGCATTGCTCCCCCCTCGGGGGCGGTCGGATCAACCGTCGGCGCGACGGTAGAGGAAGACGCCGGGTTCGGGCTCGTCGAAGTTGACGATCACCATCTCCCCGGGCTCGGTCTCGACATGGAGGCCGATGTAGTCGGCCCGGATGGGCAGCTCGCGTCCGTCGCGCTCGGCGACGGCCAGCAGACGGATGGCCCGGGGCCGACCGAAGTCGATGATCTCGTCGATGGCGGCGCGGACGGTGCGGCCGGTGTAGATGACGTCGTCGGCCAACACGACGACGGTGTCGTCGATGGGGAAATCGATCTCCGTCGAGCCGACCTTGGGCAGGTAGCCCAGGTCGTTGAGGTCGTCGCGGTAGAGGGTGATGTCGACGAAGCCCAGGGGGACGGGAGCGCCGCTCCGGGCGGTGAGTTCGGCGGCCAGACGCTTGGCGATGACCTCGCCGCCGGCGCGGATGCCGACGACGGCGATCCGGGCCTCCGGCTCGAGGTCCTCGGCCACGGCGGCACAGAGTTCGTCGACGATGCCGTCCAGGCGCTCCCGATCGGCCACCGTCGATGTCTTGAGTAGCTGGAAATCCCTCTTGGGCATCGGGTTCTCCCGGCAGTGGTTGGGGCTGAGAGCCGCGAGCTTGGTCAGTCCTCCGGACCGATCAGGCGGGTCAGGCGCTCGTGGGCCGCGCGGACCTCGTCGGCCAGGGGGGAGCCTCCGGCCAGCTCGACGGTGTCCAGGGCGGCGCGATAGGCCTCCCGGGCCTTGATGAAGAAGGAACGGGTGGGGTAGTTGATCTGGTAGTAGATCTCCTCGAGCTCCTCGGCGTCGCCGCCCGCGGTCAGCTCGGTGTCCTGGAGCCGAACGGCGAAGGACTCGAAGACCCGACCGGCCCGGTACTTGGCGTAGATCGACAGCTCGAGGTCGCCGTAGGCGTCGGCGCCCGAGTAGCCGAAGATCAGCTTGTTGCGCAGTTCGCTGAGCTCGACGACGGCCCGCTGGACCTCCTCCAGGGAGCCGCGCAGCTCGAGCTCCTCGAAGCGCTCGGTGAACTGCTCGGCGTAGGTCAGATAGGCCTGGGCGATACGCTCGGAGCCGTAGCGCACTCCCTCACGGAAACCGTGGTTCTCGACGGCGCGGGTGTAGAGCTCGAGGGCGGCCTCACTGTCGCCGTCCTCCTCGGCCAGCTCGCCCAGGGCGGCGTAGGCCTCGCCGACCCACAGACGGTAGGCGTTGCGGCCCTGGGTCTCGTCGATGAAGTCCTCCAGCGACTCCGCGGCCGCGGCGGGGTCCTCGTCCAGCAGCATGATCCCGCGGCGCAGCCCGACGAGGGGGGCCTCCGGGCTGTCGTCGTAATCGTCCTCCAGGCGCTCGTAGAAACCCGCGGCGCGCTCGTAGTCGCCGCCCAGCTCGGCGCAGAGCCCGGCGCGGAAACAGGCCGTCGGCGCCAGCTCGTGCGCGGGATAATCCTCGACGACCCCGGCGTAGAGCCGGGAGGCGGCGGGCAGATCGGCGATCCAGTGCTCGTTGATGTAGGCGCTGCGGTAGAGGGCCCGGCCGGCGACGACGTGCTCCGGGTAGTCCCGGGCCACGGCGGCGTAGTGCTCGAGGGCGCGGCGCAGGTCGGCCCGCTGCTCCGGGGTGAGCAGACCGTAGCGCAGCTTGGGCACGGCGGCCTCGATGGTCAAGCCCTTGTAGAAGTCGGCGATCTTGGTGTTGTGGGCGTAGCGCTGGAGCAGGGTCTCGTCCTCCCCGGCCAGCTCGGCGGCGCGGCGGTAGTAATGCTCCGACTGCTCGTAGAGCCCGGCGTGGAAGGTCTCATCGCCCAGGCGTCCGGCCAGCCGGGCCGGCCAGGTGCCGCCCTTGGCGCGCTCGAACTCGGCCAGGTAGGTCTCGAAAAACTCGGCGGCGGCTTCGTTATCGCCGCGGCGGTAGAGCAGCTCGGTCTTGACCAGGGCCACCCGGGCGTCGTCATCGGGGATGCCGAACAAGGCGGGCCGCGCCTCCCGAGCGGCGAAGTACTCCTCGCAGACCCGCAGGGTGTTGTCGACCAGGTCGGGCCGGGCCTCGCCGTCGAGCTCCACCGCCCGGGCGTAAACCAGCACCGTGGACAGCAGGGCCGGCTGGAGGTAGGCCGGCAGGCCGGTGTCGGCGGCAATGCGGAAGGCGTTGCCCGCCGTTTCGTAGTAGCTGGCGGCGCGGACCTTCTTCTGGGCCTCGTCGGCGGTCTCCAACTCGGCGGCCAGCTCGGACATGCAGCGGCCGTAGCTGTAGCCGACCAGGGCCAACTCCTGGGGCGAGATGCGCTCGGCCAGCTCCGGGAACTCACGGTAGCGCTCGATGTAGGCTCCGTAGTAGTCGCCGGCCAGGCGGAACTCCTCCTGAGCCTTCTCGAGCTGGACCTCGTAGGCGTCATCGGGCTCGGGTTCGGGACCGCAGCCGGCGAGCAGCAGCGGGACGAGGACGGCGGTGGCGAGCCGGAGCGCGGCGCGGCGGTTCATCGGTCCCCCTCCCCGTCGAAGACGATCGGATAGACGGCAACCACCCGTTTGCGTCCCGGCGGAAAGCGCCAGGCCGCCACCATCGAGGTCAGTTGATCGGTGAACGACGGCGGCAGGTTGCTCTCCAGCACCTCGAGGTCCATCACGGCGCCGTCGGGGCTGATGGTGATCTGCAGGTCCAAGCGGTGGTCGGGCCGCGGCACGGCGACGTTGTAGGTATAGAGCAGGGCGATGACGGCGCTGTAGTTATCGAGGAAGCGGGTGATGCGGTTGCGCGAATAGATATAGGAACGGTCGGTCTCCTCGAGCTCGCTCTCGTCGATGAGCAGCTCGAGACCGTTGTCCGCCTCCACCGTCGGCAGGAAGCTGGCGCCGCCGTACTTGAGCTGCTCGGCCCGCCGCTGGTGGTAGAGGCCCAGACGGCCCAGGGCCCGCACGACGTAGTAGGCGATGTCGGCGTCGCCCTCGTCGGCCAGCTCGCGCTCGCCGACCTCGACGACGCGCTCGTAGAGCTCGACGGCCCGGCGGTACTGCTCGTCGGAGTCGCGCACGATCGGCGCCTGGAGCTCGGTGACCTCGGCCCGGGCGAACAGTAAACGCAGGTTCTCGCGCACGTCGGGGGCCTGGTCGTAGAGCAGGTTGAAAATCTCCAGGGCCTCCTCGTACTCGGCGTACTCCCGGTGCAGCGAGCCCAGCAGGTAGAGGGCGTCCTTGTTGTCCTCGGGGCCGAGGATCATCTGCAGCTTGGTCGCCGTGCCCTCGGGGGGCGGGTTCTCGTAGAGCAACCGCACCAGGGACTCCAGGGCCAGCTTGCGGAAGCGGCGCTCCGGGTCCCCCGCCGGCAGGGAGTCGGTATAGCTGATCAGCCGGTTGTACTCGTAGACGGCGTCGTTGACCCGGCCCAGGCTCTGCTGGCACAGGGCTCGACCGTAGAGGGCGTTGGCGTAGAAGGGCTCGTCCCGGGTCAGCTCCTTGAAACGGCCCAGGGCGGTCTCGTATTCGCCCTCGCTGAAGGCGTCGTAACCCGCCCGCAACCGCTCGGAAGGCTCGACTCCGCCGCCGCCGGTGAACAGCGCCGGGTCGATCTCGGAGCCCGGCGCGGAGATGTGGATCGGCTCGGCGGTGTAGCGGTAGACGTCGTCGGCGGAAACCACCGCGGCGCTCAGCAGCGCCAGACTGACGAATAGACGGATGGGGACCTGCTTCAAGGGCGCAATCCTCCGATTTGACCGGGTATCCCGTAGTACTCCAGTTTAGGATTATAAAAAAGCCCCGCCGTCGGGGCAAGGCCGTCAGCGGGCTTCGCCGGGGGCCGTTTTGGGCCGGGGCGGACAACTGGTCAGCGCCACCGGGGTGCGCAGGCGGCGACCGTTGAGGAAACTGCGCAGATCAAGACGCTGCTGGTTGGGCGCCTGGACCTCCTCGAGGGCCAGGATGCCGCCCTCACCACAGGCCGTAAGCCCCGTCGAGCCCTCGAGGTCGAAGATCGTCCCCGGCGGCCGGTCCGTGCGCCCCTCGCGCAGGGCCAAACGGTGAACCTTGAGCCGTTGACCGTCGAGTTCGCAGTAGACGCCGGGCCAGGGCAACAGCCCGCGCCAGCGGTCGAACAGCTCCCGCGCCGGACGGCGGAAGTCCAACCCGCCGTGCTCCCGCCGCAGCAGGGGGGCGTAGGAGACCCGTCCCTCGGCCTGGGGTCGGGCCCGCTCCAACAGCTCGGCGCAATCACGCAACGCCGCGGTCAGCGCCGCGGCGCCGACGGGGATCAACCGTTCCAAGAGCTCCGGCGCCGTCGCGCGCCGCGCAACCTCGACCTCGCGCTGCAGCAGGATGTCACCGGCGTCCATCCGCCGGGCCACTCGCTGGACCGTCACCCCGGTCCGCCGGACGCCCTCGACCAGGGCCCAGTTGACCGGCGCCGCGCCCCGGTAGGCCGGCAGCAGGCTGTAGTGCAGGTTCAACGCCGCCAGCCGCGGCAGTCCGCGCAGCCGCCGGGGCAGGAACTGGCCGTAGGCCACCACGGCCAGCAGGTCCGGCTCGTAGGCCGCCAGCTCGTCAATGAAACCGGCGTCGCGGCAGCTCTCCGGCTGTAGCAGCGGCAGGCCGACCGCCTGCGCCGCCTCCCGGACCGGCGTCGGCGCGAGACGCTTGCCCCGCCCCCGGGGCCGGTCCGGCTGGCTGACCACGGCGACGACCTCCAGCCCCTCGTCCAGCAGATGCCGGAGGGTCCGGGCGGCCACCGCCGGGGTACCGAAAAAGATGATCCGTCGCTTCGCCATCGCCTTGATTGTAACGCACTTCGGCATCGAGAACCAGTTTCATCGACCGACCGCCCCCGCCCCCCGGAGCCCGGAAAACGGCCGCGGTCGGTTATCCACCGCTCAGACCCCCCGCCGCCGGAACCGGCACGGTTTTTGCGGAGGCGGACCGTTAACACCGTCCGTAACGGTCGCCGAGATGCAAAAACCGTGCCGGTTCCGGCGGCGGGGGGTTCGGTGGGTCGGTGGATCGGCCATTTTCCGGGCTCCGGCGGTTGTGGAAAAGCCGACCCCGGGGTCGGCACGGCGTGTCGCGGCGTCGGCTGTCGACGGACAGTTACTTCCGCTGTTCGTCCTCGAGGCGGCGCAGCCAGCCCTGATCGGTGCGGGCGGCAAGTTGTTTGAGGCGGCCGCGGAGCAGCATCCGTTGGCCCTTGGCCAGGTGGTCGACGAACATGAGGCCCTCGAGATGGTCTAACTCGTGCTGGGCGGCCCGGGCGGCCAGCAGGGCCAGCTCCAGTTCCAGCTTGCGGCCTTCGAGGTCGGTGGCCCGCAGGGTGACGCGGCTGTGGCGTTTGACCCGGCCGTAGATCTCGGGCAGGCTGAGGCAGCCTTCGCGGTCGATGTAGGGCTCGCCGGCGGGTTCGAGTTCGGGGTTGATGAAGACGCGGGGTTCCTCGGCCTCGGGGAGCAGGTGGTGGTGGAGGATGAACAGGCAGCGGCCGACGCCGACCTGGGGCGCGGCCAGTCCGAGGCCCTCGAAGGCCAGCATGGTCTCGCGCATGTCGGCGGCCAGGCGGCGGACCTCGTCGTCGATGTCGGCTATCGGCTCCGCGGCGCGGCGCAGGGCTTCGTGCTCGTAGCAGTGGATAGGCAAAATGGCCAAGAAAACTCCCGAACGTGGTTTAGACCTGTTTGTGGGGGTAGACTAACATCACAATCCCGACCTGTCAACTCGGCTGTTAACGGGTCAGGGATGGGGAACAGCGGGCGGCCGACGGGCGTATCTGGAAGCGATGATCATCCCCCGATGTTGACTGTCCCCGATCGATCCAACAAGCGAGGTTGTCGACGATGCGTAAACGTATCTTATCGCTCATCATACTCGTCTTTGTGTTGACCACCGTCAGCGCCCAAGAGGGGCCGGACGGTCTGGCAGTGCTGCGCGCCCTGCAGGACGCCTTCGCCCGGGTGGCGGCTGAGGCCTCCCGCTCCGTGGTCTTCATCGAGGTCACCAGCCGGCTGGAGGAATCCGAGGAGTTCTTCTTCGAGTTCTGGGGCTGGGAGGGTCCGGAGGAGCAGCGCGGCGCCGGTTCGGGCTTCATCATCGACCCCGAGGGCTACATCATGACCAACGCCCACGTAGTGGCCGACGCCGAGACCATCCGGGTCACCCTGGCCGATGAGCGGGTCTACGAGGCCGAGCTGGTCGGCGCCGACATCGATTCCGATGTGGCCTTGATCCGCCTGACCACGGAGGAGGAGTTGGCCCTGCCCGCCGCCCGGCTGGGCGATTCCGACGGTATCCGCGTCGGCGACTGGGTGCTGGCCATCGGCAGCCCCTTCGGCCTGCAGCACTCGGTCACCCAGGGGATCATCAGCGCCACCGGTCGCCAGAACCTGGGATTGGCCAACTACGAGGACTTCATCCAGACCGACGCCTCGATCAACCCGGGCAACTCCGGCGGCCCCCTGGTCAACCTCGACGGCGAGGTGATCGGGATCAACTCGGCGATCCGTGCCGGGGGCGGCTACGGTGAGCAGCACAACATCGGCGTCGGCTTCGCCATCCCGATCAACATGGCCGAGCGCATCGCCCGCGACCTGCGCGAGCAGGGCCGGGTCAGCCGGGGTTGGCTGGGCGTCTCGATCCAGGACGTCACCGAGGAGATACGCGACGCCCTGGAGCTCGAGGAGCGCCGCGGCGCCCTGGTGTCCGAGATCTTCCCCGGCTCCCCCGCCGACGAGGCCGGTTTCGAGGTCGGCGACGTCATCCTGGCCGTCGAGGACTACCGGGTCGACGACGCCAACGATCTGAAGAACCGGGTGGCCCGGCTCGAGGTCGGCGGCGAGTACGACTTCACCATCAACCGCGAGGGCGCTGAGCGGACCCTCGAGGTCGCTCTGGGTGAGCGTCCCGCCGACCTGCAGGCCTACTACCGCGAGCTGGAGAGCGCGGAGCCGGAGAGCCTGAGCCTGGACAACGTCGGGATGGAGGTCCAGACCGTCACCGACGAGCTGGCCGAGGAGCTGGGGCTGGAGGAGGCCGTCGGCGCCCTGGTGGTCCGGGTCGAGCGCGACGGTCCCGCCGACACGGCCGGCATCCGGCGCGGCGACGTCGTACTGGAATACGACCGTCAGGCCATCGACGACGCCGGGGAGCTGGAGTTCCTGACCCGGCGCACCGCCGAGGGCGAGCCGGTTTTGGTGCTGATCTGGCGCAACGGCCGGACGAGCTTCCTGGCGCTGGAACCCTAGCCAGCCTCAGGCGCATCCCAGCTCTAGCCGGGCGGAGGTTTGCGCCTCCGCCCGGCCTCTATCATCCTCCCGGCCGACCGGTCGCCCCGCCCCCGCCCATTTCAACGCTCGCGGCAGATTGGATTGCTTTTGGCAACCCGTCTGATATACTTACTATGTAAATGGGATTAATGTACGCCGGGGTACCGGTTCGCCCCGGGCCTCGAAGAAAGGGGCGGCCATCGTAACGCCATCAGTACCATCAGCGCCGTCTTACTGCTCACGACACCCCTCGCCGCAGCCATCGACAAAGGTAAGCTGGTCGTGTGGCACCGCCAGGGCCGTCGAGTTGCCCACCGCCGGGTTGGAGGTCAACACCGATGACGAGTAACCGTGCCGAGGCGCGCTTCGAAAACGATCTGCGGAAACTCCAGCCCCCATGGAGCTACTGGCGCAACGTTCAACCGCGCAGCCTGCGTGAATACGATTTCATCCTCGCCCATCCCGACCACGGCCTGTTCGTCGTCGAGGTCAAGGGAGCGACGGACTACGAGATCGACGGCGATCGTCTCTACGTACGCTACAACGGCCGGCGCAAGGATGTCTTCGCCCAGGTCTGGGATCAACAGCGGGAGCTGATCGAGCTCTGTCGCAACTACCACCTGGGTTGCTCGGTGGGCTGGGCGGTGGCCCTGCCCCACGCCAACCCGCGGGGAGCCTTCCCCCACGCCGACAAACTGATCCGCGCCGCCGAGCTGGCCGATCTCGGCGGGCGGCTGGAGCGCTTGGCGCACAACTGGGACGAAGAGCTCAAGCGCAGCCGGGGCCTGGGTCTGGTCGGGGTGGACGGTCGCGAGCTGACGCGCCTGCGCTTGGCCTTCGAGCATGACAAGACACCGCGTCTGCTCGACATCCGCGACGATCTGGCCGGTATCGCCCGGCTGACCACCGAGCAGTTGGCCGCGGCGCGTAAGGTCGCCGGAATGCAGATCCCAACACTGACCTTCAGCGGCGGCGCCGGCAGCGGCAAGACCGTTCTGGCCCTCAAGCTGGCCGAGGAGGCCGCCTGCGCCGGCCGTAAGGTTCTCTACCTCTGTTACAACCGAGCGCTCAAGGAGTGGCTGTGGCGCAAGCGCGACACCGTCTGGGACGTTGAGGGGCTCTACGAACGCCTCGAACTGGCCCACTTCCATCGCCTGGCCCATGATCTGGCCCGCCGGGCCGGGCTGGGTGATGAATGGGACGCCGCCTTCGAGGCCGACGCGCCCTCCGGGCGGCAGAACTTTTGGCAACGCACCAGCGCCGAACTCCTGGAGCGCGCCCTGGATGAACTCGAGACGCGCTATGATCTAGTCATCGTCGACGAGGCCCAGGATTTCCGCGCTCCCTGGTGGCCGGCCGTCGAGGCCCTGCGCAAGCCAGATGGGCGCTTGATCATCTTCACCGATGAGCAGCAGGACGTTTTCGGCGCCGCCGGAGTCCCCGAGCAGTTGAACCGTGCCGCCTTCCCGCTGGACCAGAACGTCCGCAACACCCGCTCCATCTGCCGTTTCATCAATGAGCAACTGGCCGCCGAGGGCTTGGAGATCGAACTCCGCCATTGCGCCGACGCCGCCCCCGGCGTCGAGCCCGAACGGCTGACCGCCGATGAGCTGGAGCGCGCCGTGGCGGAGCTGCTCGACGGCGGTTTCAGACCCCGACAACTGGCCCTGTTGGGACCCTTCAATCTCGAGAAAAGCGCCCTGGTGGGCGACGAGTTGGCGGGCCGCAGCGTCGTCGAGCTGCGCCGACGTCCGCCCGGCGACGACGAGCTGCTCTACTCGACCATCCACAGCTTCAAGGGCCTGGAAGCCGACGCCGTCTTCGTTCTCGATGAGACCCGCCACGGCCGGGGCCTGACCCCGGAGTTGCGCTACGTTGGTTACAGCCGTGCCCGCACCCGACTGTTCGTCGTCGAAGAGCCCCGTTAAGCGGTCCTTACCCAGGATAAGCAAGCATACCCGTCGGCACATTCCGCGCGGCTGCGGGGGCTCCAAGTCCCCCAAAGCGGCGAGAATCCGTGGCCGCGGTACGGGGTTCGAGAACCCCGCACCGCGGCTCTTTACGTCTGCGAGGTGCTCGCCGCTATTCGCGGGACCGGCGACCGCCGTGGCCGCCCGCCGGGGTCGAGCCGGGCCGTCACGGTTGTTGCATTGACGACGGACCGGGGCGGTCCGTCGTCGCAACAACCGCGCCGGCCCTCGAGGCCGCTGTGGTTTCAGCGTTGTTGCAGTGCCAGGCGGATTCGCCGGGCGACCTCGGCGGCCGTTGCCGGACCGTAGGCCGGGCTGAAGGGCAGGCTGAGCCGTTCGCGTCCCAGGCGTTCGGCGATGGGGAACAACCCCGGCCGGGTGCCGAGGCGTTCGCGGTAGAAGCTCATCAGGTGGAGGGGGTGGAAGTGGAGGGCGGTGGCGGTGCGCAGCTCGTGCAGGCGGGCGGCCAGCTCGTCCCGGGACAGTGTACAGCGGTCCTCGAGGACGCGCACGGTGTAGAGGTGCCAGGCGTGCTCGTCATCGGAGTCGGCGGCGGGCCGCGCCGGGGTTTCGATGCCGGGCAGGTCGGCGAGTTCCTCATCGTAGGCGGCGGCGAGTTCCAGGCGGCGGCGGCGGTTCTCGGCCAGTTTGTCGAGCTGAACCAGGCCGAGGGCGGCGGCGATATCGGTCAGGTTGTACTTGTAGCCCAGGGCGGTGATGTCGTAGCCCGGGCGGCCGTCGGCGGCGTAGCGGTTCCAGGCGTCGCGGTCCATGCCGTGGAGGCGCAGCAGCCGCGCCCTTTGGGCCCATTCCTTCCGCGAGGTGACCAGCATGCCGCCCTCGCCCGTGGTCAGGTTCTTGGTGACATAGAAGCTGTAGCAGCCGGCGTCGCCCAGGGCGCCGAGGGGCCGGCCGCCGCTACGGGCCTCGACGGCGTGGGCGGCGTCGTCGATCAGGGCCAGATCGCACTCGGCGCAGAGCTTGATGAAGCCGTCCATCTCGACGGGGTAGCCACCCAGATGGACGGGCATGACGGCCCGGGTTTTCCCGGAGAGGGCGGCCCGGGCCGACTTCGGAGTCAGGTTGCCCGTCGCGGGGTCGACGTCGGCGAAGACGGGCCGCGCCCCGCGCTGCAGGATGACCTCGCCCGCCGAGACGAAGGTCAGGGGGCTGGTGATCACCTCGTCTCCCGGTCCGATCCCGGCGCACTCGAGGGCCAGGTGGAGGGCGGCGGTGCCGCTGGCGACGGCCACGGCGTATTCGGCGCCGACCAGTTCGGCGAAGCGCTGTTCGAACTCCCGGGTCCGGGGCCCGTGGGTCAGCCAGCCCGAGCGCAGGACCGCGCTCACGGCGGCGATTTCGCGTTCGTCCAGCGCCGGCGGCGAGAAGTCGATGGGCTCTAACTCGTTCATCATAAAACACTTATCTCGGTATTGGTCAGCAAATCCGCTGAGGCTCTTACCCGTTCGATCGTGGCGGCGAAGTAGTCCGCGTCGATTTCCACCCCGACGGCGTTCCTGCCGGCCTTCATCGCAGCGACGGCCGTCGTGCCGCTGCCCAGGAAGGGATCGAGAACGGTGTCACCCACGAAGGAGAACATCCTGACCAGGCGGTCGGCCAGGGCAAGGGGGAAGGGGGCGGGATGATTGCGGGTCGATTCACCGCCCAGGCGCCAGATCTGCTGGAACCAGAGATTGAAACGCTCGCGCTCGATCATGCTGAGTCGACGTTGCTCCTCGGTCGGTTTACGATAACCCCCGGGCTTGCGCTGCATCAGGATAAACTCGATATCGTTCTTGATGATGGCGTTGGGCTCGTAGGGCTTGCCGAGAAAGCGACCTCCACCCTCGACCTCCGTGGTGGCGTTGGCGATTTTGTGCCAGATAATGGGGTTGAGGTTGTCGAAGCCGATGCGTCGGCAGCGAACCGAAATATCCGCATGCAGGGGCATGACGAGGTGACGGCCGTGTTTGCGTCGCGAGAGGCAGACATCACCGACCACGCAGCACAGGCGGCCACCGGGAACCAGGATGCGCAAGCTGTGCCGCCAGACCCGATCCAGTTCCTCGAGAAACTCCTCGTAATCCTCGACGTGCCCCAATTGGCTCGCCGAATCGTTATATTTTTTCAGGGTCCAGTAGGGCGGCGAGGTCACCACCAAATGACAGCTCTCGTCGTCGATCCATTCCAGCTCGCGGGCGTCACCGCGCTTTAACAGCACGGAGATCCGCCGACCACGGTCGTTCCTGCGCGCCTTTTCCGCTTCGCGAAAACGCTCCTCGACGGAAAGGGATTCGTAGCTCTTCGGCGCATCAGTCATGGATTGCCCCCCCGGCAGTGGGCGATCAGCGACTTGATAAAGCCGGCGAAAGTCAGTGCTGGATTAGGCTCACTGTAGCCCCCGCGGGCACCGCTCGACCGCTCGGACAGGATCAGGCAACTGCGAGTATAGAGGCGCTCCAGGACCAGTCTCTCTCCCAACAGCTCGTAACGCCGGGCGTAGGAGGTGTCATTGAACTCGTCAAAAACGGAGAAGAAGGGTTGACTGATCCGCACAACGCTTCGCGAGGCCGGGCAGTCCTCCAGCAGCATCAGGTAGCCCAGCCAGGGACTAGGCACCGCGCCGAAGGCCCGCTCGCGGTAAGCCGTATGGAGGTCCTGGGCTGAGCCCACGGCTTCTTCCACCCGATTGTTGAAGTTGTTTCCAAAGGACGGGCCAACCTGGGATTTCAACTCCACGACGGCGAGGAGTCTCTCGCCGTCTATTACCAGCAAGTCCCAGCGTTTCGTCGGACGGTAGTATCCCGGCAGGTCGAGACGGGCGTCGAGCTTGATCCATTCAGACGGGATATCGTTTTCCACCAATAAAGCTTTAAGCAGCCTGAGAAACCCGTCCAGTTGCTTTCCACCGGTAACGGCCGCCCGACCGTCCCGATCCCCTCCGCCCACACGGGAAGCCTGTCCGGAGCGCACGCCCCAGAAGTGCTTGACGGCTTGGGCCAGTCTGTCTTCCAGCGTCTTGTTCACGGCACTATCTGCACGGTGTCGGCCCAGATGTGGGTCATCTCCTCGATGTAATCCGCGGAGCCGCCGACGCCGACGCGCACCGGACCCTTGGCCAGCTCGCCCTTGATGTACAATAGCTCGTTGGTGAAGCCGCTGAAGTGGCAGTGGACATAGCGTCCGCGGTCGGTGGTCAGCATCAGGCTGGCGTTGCCGCCGTCGACGATGTTGACCTCGACGACGTCGCCGTAGACCACCTCGGTGCCCCGGGGCGTCTCCCAGTGCAGGTCCCAGCCGAAGGAGCCGCTTTCGCCGTCCAGCTCGGCCAGCAGCCGCCGGGCCCGGTCCGAGGGGCTGGACTCCAGCTCGCGGCGCACGTCGCTGTGCACGCCGGCGTCGTCGGACTGCACGTAAATGTGGAACAGGGCGTCGAGGCCCTCCTCGCCCAGCTTGGCCAGCTCGACGATCAACTGCTCCCGGGCCTGGTCGCCGGTGATCGGATCGAAGAAGGCGGCGAAGAAGACCGGCACCAGCTCGGGGTCCCGCAACTGCCCCAGGGCCTTGACCGCCTCGGCCTGGATCGTGCCGTCGGGGCTCTTGAGGCCGGGCAGGTAGGCGTCGACGGGCACCTCACCCATCTGCCGCAGCGCCAGCAGGGCCGCGCTGCGCATCTGCGGATCCTCGTCCAGCACCATCTCGGCCAGCGGCTCGATGGCCCGCCGGGCGTTCATCCGCGCCAGCACCGGCGGCACCGCCACCCGCACCTGCGCGTCCGGATCGCTCTTCATCGTCCGCACCAGGGCCATCGTCGCCCCGCGGTCGCCGACGGCGTCCAGGGCCTCAATGATCGCCAGGCGCAGGTTGGCCTCGTCGGTGGTCTCCAGCCCCTCGGCCAGCTCAAAGACGTAATCCCGCTCGCCGTTGAGCGCCTTGACCCTGGCTTCCTCGATCTCCCCCAGGTCGCGATAGCCCGCGCAGCCCGCCGTCAGTAGCAGACCCAGCAGCATCGCCGATAACAGTCGCCTGAGCATGACCTTGCGCATCATTCACCTCGCGGGGGGCTGATCCGACCCTGTTGATTATAAACCAACCCGGAGCTTAACTCCATGCACGAGCCGCTGACCAGTCTGGCCGCCGGGCTCTGCCACCGCCTGCCCACGCTGACCCCCGGCCTGCTCTGCTTCCGCTGTCTGGGGCTTTACGGTGGGGTCGGGCTGGCCGGGCTGTACCTCGTCCTCCGGCATAGGCGCCTTCGACGGCCGCCGAACGCGACCCGTTGGCTCCTTTGGCTCTGCGCCGCGCCCCTGGTCGTCGACGAGCTCCTGGTGACCCTCGGCGTCTGGAGCCCGCCGGGCTGGTGGCGCACACTGAGCGGCGCCCTCGGTGGCGCCGCCCTCTACATCCTGCTGGCCCTGCTCCTCGTCGGCCTGCGCCGGAAGAAAACCGCCGACGAACCCCGCCCCGCGCTCCGACCGCTACCGCCCGTCGCCGCTGCCCTGACCACCGGCCTGCTCCTTCTCGGCTGGACGGCCGTCCTCGACGCCCTGGCCCTGGTCGGGGCCGCCCTCGTCTTCTGGACCGTCGGCGCTCTCATCTGGGCCCGGCTGCCCGCCGAGGATGCCCCCGCCCGCTTCGTCTGGACGGCCCTGGCCGCCGTGACCGGCGCGGCGCTCTGGCTGCTGCTGGTCATCCTGCGCGGCGCGCTGGGCTGAGACGCTCGTGACATTGACGAAGCGCTTTCTCGGGGCTATATTACAAATTGCGAGAACGTCAAGCAATCCAGCGAACGTGCAATCCAGCGAACGTGAGATATGTAAAAGCGAGAAAAGCGAGAAAAGAGGGATCATGATGCGCAAGCTCATACTCGTTTTACTATTAGTTTTCAGTTCCCTTGTTTCCGCTCAGACTGCCAGCGCCACACGCGGCATTGATTATCAAAACACGGGCCAAAGTCCCTATGTTGGTCCCCATGAAGGTGTAAGGTTGTTGTGGTATAAGCCCTGGACGGGTTATGGGCGTATAACGATGGATTCACAAGGGTATATATACCATAATTTATATAGTCAGAGCGGTAAGTTTGATATCAATGGAAATTTAGTAGCTACTTATGATCACCCTGGTCAGTGGTTTTATTCTTGGTGGCCGGTTATATCCCCTGACGAAAGCAACGTAATAATTAAGAATATAATAATACAGAGTAATTATCAAGATGGAATTTACATAGAGGAAGGTGTAATTTCTAATGCTGGAGAATTCTTTGGTAATTTTACTGATGATGGTAATCCACTTTTATTTGGTGAATTATACGATGATGATGTATACTATATTAAGGAGTATGCCATATCAGGAACTGAAATATGGGGTGAAGTAATTAATAACTATGATTATCATAACTTAGGCTTTTATCCGACAATAACATATTCTAGTAACATCATTTGCGCAAATACATACCAATATCCATACGGCGGAGGTGGTGGCGAGTATGACTGGTTCTACGATATGAATGGCAACAGAACTATCGATGAAGATAATAATGTGTATATAGTGCTAGCAGACTATCCTTATTCATATCGAGCTGCTGTTGACGAAGAAGGAAATGAGTTGTGGAGCTATACATATGATTTCGATGTAAATCCAGAAATGTATCTGCGTTACATTTCTTATCACCCCGATGGTTTCCTGGTAGTCAACGGTTATTCTCTATTCGCCTTTGATCCCACTGACGGCTCCATCCTCTGGGGTCCGGTGCTGGAGGATAACCATGTTGATCCAACAGATAAACCGATTATTGATGCTGATGGGTATATCTATACAGCAGAGTCCGGTGTTTTTGATGATTTGGTATGCTTGGATAGTTCCGGTACTGAGGTCTGGCGAGAAGAGGTTGAATTACCAATTAGCGGTAATCCCGAGTGGGGACCATTTGAACATACAATAATCGCACCAAATGGCAATCTATACTATGTCGGCGGCACAAGCGAAGATGGCCGATTCATGATTTGCCTGACCGCCTCCGGCGCCTGGGTCAACGACACCAACTTCGCCGCCGAGGTCAACGACGACGGTAACGTCGAACTTAAGTGGACCGATACCCCCGAGTGGCCCTTCCACAGCTACGTGGTCGATCGCGTGATCAAGGAAGACCACTACGCCGGCGTCCATCCGGTACATGAGCAGCCCCTGCCCGCCGACGGCGGCCCCTACGAACTCCTCGACACCGACCTCGAACCCGGCCAGACCTGGGAGTACACGCTCAAGGCCGTCCGCGGCGACGGCATCACCCACCCCTACGGCCCCATCGAGGTGACGATCCCGGACCCACGGGGCCGGGCGCTGTTCCTCGATCACCCCTATCCCAACCCGGCCAACAGCGCCGTCACGCTGGAGTACGAGCTGCCCTCCGGCCTGGACACCGTCGAGCTGACCATCTACGACCTCTCCGGCCGCGGCATCACCACGCTGGACCTCGATCCCACCCCCGGCCGCCACTGCCTCATCCTCCCCACCGACAGCTACCCCCAGGGCGTCTACCTGGCCCGGATCGCCGGCGATAACGCTAGCGCAACCCGTCGGTTCGTCATCAGCCGCTAACGCACGATTGCCATGATGCACGTAGGGCGGGTCGTGGGATGAATCCCCCGCCCCCCGGCGTTAATCGACAGCCCTGTAGGGCGGGGACTGGCGTCCCCGCCGCCGTTCGTACGACAACACCGATCCGCACCCAACCGCCGATAACATAGGGCCGGCGGGTGTTTTTGCCCGCAGACCTCCCGCCAATGGGAGGTCTGCGGTATGCAAAAACCGTGACGGCCCGGCGGGCGGGATAGAAACCCCTACCGAGGCGATTTCCACACCACCGCGACGAGCGACCATCACCACCCTCGCATAAATGGAACACCCGGCAAATCTCTACCGTATTTATCGAGAAATAACCACCGGAGAACGAGATGAGAACCAACGTACTGCTGTCGGCCGTCCTGTTGGCCGTGCTACCGCTGACGGCCGCCTGCGGCGCCGCCGAAGACAGCGAAGGAGAAACCATGGCCCGCACCCGCGCCCCGGAGATCCCCGACGACGGCCCCGAGCGCTGGATCAACTCCGAACCCCTGACGATGGAGGAGCTGCGTGGCAGGGTGGTGCTGATCGACTTCTGGGAGTACACCTGCGTCAACTGCCTGCGCACCCTGCCCTACATCAGGGAGTGGCACGAGCGCTACGCCGAGGCCGGCCTGGTGATCATCGGCGTCCACGCCCCGGAGTTCGAGTTCGGCTACGAGCGGGAGAACGTCGCCGCCGCCGCCGCCGAGCTGGGCATCGACTACCCGGTCTATCTCGACAACGACTTCGAGCTCTGGAGCCGCTACGCCAACCGCTGGTGGCCGCGCAAGCTGATCATCGATCCGGCGGGCTACATCGCCCACGACCACATCGGCGAGGGCGGCTACGGCCACACCGAGGAAGTCATCCAGCGGTTGCTGGCCGAGGTCGATCCCGACTTCGCCCCGCCGCCGATCATGGAACCAGTCAACGACAAGGACAAGCCCGGCGCCGTCTGCCACCCGATGACACCGGAGCTCTACGCCGGATACCTGCGCGGACGCTTCGCCCACCGCGTCTACCCCGACCAGGAGACCGACTACGACACCGCCGCGGTCTACGATCTGCACAAGGCCCACCTGTTCGGCGAGTGGCGGGTCGAGAACGAACGCCTGCGCCATCTGGCCGCAACGGAGCCGCCCGGTGACCGCATCGACATCCGCTTCCGCGCCACCGAGGTCAACGCCGTACTGCACCGGGCCAAGGGCCGGACCTACGATGTGCGTGTCGAGCTGGACGGCGCGCCCCTGAAGCCGGAAGCCGCCGGTGCCGACGTTCACTGGGATGACGACGGCCACAGCTACCTGCTAATCGACGCCGGGCGGATGTACCGCATCCTCGACAGCCCACAGTACGGCGACCATATCCTCAGCTTGTACGCCGATTCGGCGGATTTCGCCCTCTACGCCTACACCTTCGGCGCCTGCACCACAGCGGGAGAGTGACCCGCCGGGGGGGACGGTGTTATAATCACCGCTGGAATGTACGCTCTGAGGAGTGAAAGGTGAGTGACAAGACCGACAAGAAAAAACGCCGCAAAGAGGCCGTCTCCCTGCCGACGGCGACGGTCAAACCAGCGCTCTGGCGGGGCCTGAGTCTGCTGGTCGCCGTCTTCTGCGGCTACTTCGGCCTGCTCCACCTGCGGGCCACACCGGCGGAGAACCCCCTGGCCGCCTGGGTCTACGGCGCAGTGGTCATTCTCGGTCTGCCCTGGCTGCTGCGCTGGGTCCTGGTCGGCTATTCCGACGGCGTCTACTGCAACTGGAGCCGGCTGGCCGATTGGCTGTTTCGCGACCCCCGACCCTACGAGGGCGGCAAGCGGATCATGCTGTTCATCGCCCTGGCCGGTGTCTTCCTCTACCCCCTCGCCGGGATGGTCGTCGCCCTGGTCGGCGGGTTCTCCCTGCGCCTGCTCGTCGCCCTCAGCGTCCTCCTCGCCATGGGCCTGATCAACGCCCTGGTGCTGGAACGCTACAACGCCCGCGTCTGCCGCGCCCTCTGATGCCCCGGCGCCCCAAGCTGGGACAGCACTTCCTCGTCAGCGAAGGCGTCGCCCGCCGCATCGCCGCCCTGGTCCCCGAAGGCGCCCCGGTGATCGAGGTCGGTCCCGGCCACGGCGCACTGACCGGCCACCTGCTGGAGCGGGCCGCCGAATACCTCGGCGTCGAACTCGACGCCTGGCTGGCCGAGCGCCTCGAGGCCCGCTTCGGCCAACGCCCCGACTTCAGCCTGGCCGGGATGGACTTCCTCCGCTTCACCCCGCCGCCGGAGATGGGCGATGAACTCGTCCTCATCGGCAACATCCCCTACGCCGTCTCCGCCAAGATCGCCCAGCGGGCCACGGCCGAGCCGCGCTACCGCCGGGCCGTATTGATGTTCCAACGCGAGTTCGCCCAACGGCTGACCGCCAAGGCCGGCCAGAGCGACTACGGCTCCCTCTCCGTCTACATCGCCTACCACTGGCGGGCACGGATCGCCCTCGGAGTTTCCCGGCAGAAGTTCCGGCCGGCGCCACGGGTCGATTCCGCCGTCGTCGAATTCGTCCGCCGCACAGAGCCGCCCGTGCAGGTCGCCGAGCCGGCGCGCTTCTTCCGCCTGGTGCGGGCCTGCTTCGCCCGCCGGCGCAAGCAACTCGGCAACGCCGCCGTCGGTGAACTGGGCCTCGAGCGCGAGGACTGGCTGGAAGCCCTCGCCGCCGCCGGGATCGAGCGCCGCCGCCGGGCCCAGGAACTCGACCTCGCCGACTTCGCCCGTCTCGACAGACAACTCTAAGGAGCCGAGCCGTGCAGCTCGATGAACGCTTCCGCCGCGACTACTCCGCCCTGGCCGCACGCCTGGCAGACTGGACCGGAAACTACGTCCGCCAAGCCGGCTTCTCCCGCGTCGTCATCGGCGTCTCCGGCGGCGTCGATTCCGCTCTCAGCGCCGCCCTGGCCGCCCGGGCCCTGGGAGCGGAAAACGTTCACGGCCTGCTGCTGCCCCACGCCGCGAGTGACCCCGCCTCCGAGCGCGACGGCCGCCTGGTCTGCGAGCACCTGGGCCTGCCCCACGAGCGCCTCGAGATCACCCCCTACTGCGCCCCCCTGCTCAACGAGATACCGGAGTCGGACCGGATCCGCCGCGGCAACATCAAAGCCCGGATGCGGATGATCATCCTCTTCGACTACTCGGAGAAGCTGCCCGCCCTGGTGCTGGGTACGGGCAATAAAACCGAGATCCTGCTGGGCTACGCCACCCTCCACGGCGACAACGCCTGCGGCCTCGATCCCCTGGCCGAGCTCTACAAGACCGAGATCTGGGAGCTGGCCCGGGAGCTCGAACTGCCCCAAGTCGTCATCGACAAGACCCCCACCGCCGATCTCTGGGCCGGCCAGACCGACGAGGGCGAGCTGGGTATCAGCTACCGCAGCGCCGACCCCATCCTCTACGACCACGCCGAGGGGGGCCTGGATCGCGACGGCTTGATCAGCGCCGGCCATCCCGCCACGGCCGTCGACCACCTGCTGGGAATCGTCTCCCGAACCGCCTTCAAGCGCCACCTGCCCGCCCACCCACCCAGCTACCGCTGACCGCCATATTCAACTCCCGCGCCGCCCGCCATTTGGCAAGCACTTGCCAAGGGACGGCCCGCCGTCCAGCATTGTAATCGTAGATAATCCGCCAGCCGATGATCCGCAGGCGATGGCTGCAGAACCACCTCCGCCGGGGAACCATGCGCTTGCTCATCCCAGCCCTGATCCTGCTGGCCGCCGCCGGCTCCCGTGGCTTCGAGGGCCTCCCCCCGAACCCCGGCGCCGAGCTGCGCCTCTATGCCGACGAGGCGGCCTGGGGCGAGGTTCACGTTCAACTCGTCAACGACGTCTTGGACAAGCCGACGCCCACCTACAACACCAGGCCCGGCACCGGGGAGCGGCTCACCGCCCTCGATATGCTCGACGGCTGGAATACCATCCCCCTCGACCCCGCCTGGATCGGCAACCTGATCGACGATCCGTCGCTCAACCACGGCTGCCGCCTCGAGGACACCGAACAGCCGATCGAAAGCAACGGCTGCAACGACGAAACTCACAGCCGGGAACACGCCGCCGACCCATCCGAGCATATCGTCACCTACTCCGGCCGGGGTCTCGAGACTGCCGGCCGGGGAGCCGTCAAGGCCCGTGACGATTAGCTCCGGCCGCCAAAAACGACGACCTGAAACCCCGCCAACTCACCAAACCCCCGGCGCCGGAACTGGCACGGTTTTTGCGGAGGCGAACCGTTATCATCACGCGTAACGGTCGCCGAGATGCAAAAACCGTGCCAGTTCCGGCGCCGGCGTAGTTAACAACGGCGGCGGCCTTGCCTGTCGTCGTTTTTGGCGGCCGGAGCGGGTGGGAAAACGGGGCTGAAGCTGCTAGAATAACCGGAGAGTCGATACAAGGTCGCGATAGCCCTACAGTCGAGCAGGCTGACACCAACCGCAGAACGGCTTCGGTTCGATGCAGGCTCTGAGATATGAACGCTACGGATAGCCCGAGGTCCTGTAGTTGGTCGAGCTTCCGGCGCCGGAACCGGGGGCGGGCGAGGTGTTGATCGAGGTTCGCGCGGCGGTGCTCAACGCCGCCGACGTTCGCCTGATGCGGTCCGACCCCTTCTTCGTGCGTTTCTTCAACGGGCTGTGGCGACCGCGAATCCGGCCGGGCGCCGATGTGGCCGGCGTCGTGCGCCAGGTGGGCGCCGGGGTCGAGGAATTCGCCGTCGGCGACGAGGTCTTCGGCGATATCTTCGATTACGGTGCCGGGGCCGTCGCCGAGTACGCGACCGCGGGGGAGGATGTGCTGGTGCGCAAGCCGGAGAACGTGTCCTTCGTCGCGGCGGCGGCGCTGCCGGTGGCTGGACTGACGGCCCTGCAGAGCCTGCGCGACAAGGGTGGTATCGTCGCCGGACAGCGGGTGCTGATCTACGGCGCCTCGGGCTCCGTCGGAACCTATGCCGTCCAGCTGGCCAAGCACCGGGGCGCCCACGTCACCGGGGTCTGCAGCACCCGCAACCTCGAGCTGGTGCGCGGGCTGGGCGCCGACGAGGTCATCGACTATACCGCCGAGGATTCCACCGCCCGGGACGAGACCTGCGACGTGATCTTCGACGCCGTGGGCAAGCTGAAGCGCTCCCGGGCCGCTCGCGCACTCAAGCCCGGCGGCGTCTTCCTCTCGGTTATGAAAAACCCCGCGGGCCGGACCGGGGAGCTGGAGCTGCTCAGGGAGCTGAGCGAAGCCGGCGTGTTGCGCCCGGTCATCGACGGCCGTTACCCTCTGGAGGAGATCGTCGCGGCTCACCGTTACGTCGAGACGGATTACAAGCGGGGCAACGTCGTCGAGGTGGCGGAACCGACCTGGTCCGCCCCGGCCGGTCCACCGCTCAACGGCAAGCCGGGTTTGTGATACGCTACTCACCGTCGGGGCGACGCCTCAGCGGCCGCGGCGTACCGGCATTCAGTGACGGAACGAGAGCAACAACCGAACGGAGTGCCAATGACCCCGGGACACATTGACGAGGGGAGACCGCCCGACTGGGTGCCCACCGACCTCTACCCCTTCGAGAACCGCTACCTGGAGCTCGAGGGTCACACCATCCATTACGTCGACGAGGGCGCGGGTCCGACCCTGCTGCTGCTCCACGGCAACCCCGCCTGGTCCTTCCTCTACCGCGAGATCATCCAGGGTCTGCGCGACCGTTTCCGCTGCGTCGCCCTCGATTATCCGGGCTTCGGGCTCTCCACGGCCGCTGGGGGCTTCGACTACCTGCCGGAGAGCCAGGCCGGGGTGGTCAGAGCCTTCGTCGAGGAGCTGGACCTGCGGGATTACACGGTGATGATCCAGGACTGGGGCGGGCCGATCGGCCTCTGGACCGCCGAGCGTCATCCCGAGCGCGTCCGGGGCCTGATCGTCGGCAACACCTGGGGCTGGCCCATCGACGGTGACAGGCACTTCGAGCGCTTCTCCAAGATGATGGGCGGCGGCTTCGGCCGCTTCCTCATCCGCAACTTCAACGCCTTCGTCAACCTGATCGTGCCCCTGGGGATCAAGCGCAAACGCCTGCCCCGGCGGGTGATGAACGCCTACCGCAAGCAGTTCCCCAGCGGCGCGTCACGGATGCCGACCAACATCTTCCCCCGGGAGATCCGCGGCAGCAGTAGTTTCCTGGGCCGCATCGCGGACGACCTGGACAGGCTGGAGGAAAAACCGGCGCTGATCCTCTGGGGCGACCGGGACATCGCCTTCCGCGCCGGCGAGCGCGAGCGCTTCGAGCTCCTTTTTCGTACCCACCGCACGTGCATCCTCGAGGGGGCCGGGCACTTCATCCAGGAGGACGCCCCCGGGGAGATCGTCGCCGCCGTCCGCGCTTGGTGGGACGAGGTCGTCGTCGCCTAGCCCGCCCCGCGCATCGACCGGGCCCGTCACGGTTCTTGCATGCCGGGTTCCCCGCCTGGGGGAACCCGGCGCAACAACCGCGCCGGGCCCTGGGTTATCGTCGAGTGGCCTGCGTCACCACCGGTCTCGGTGTTTACGCTGTGGGGGCGGGCTTCAAATCCCGTCCGTTTTCCACCGACAGTTGGGTCCACGGCGGGAGGAGCTCAAGGTGCTCCCTACAGTTAAACACAAGTCTACTCGGCAGAATCGTAGATGTTAACTGTGTTTCTCAATCTATCGGCATATTTATATATATCGTTCACAGACAAGATATCAATTTTTTCTTGCTTGGCTTTATCGAACAATCCCAATTTATAATTATTTGGGTTATTAAAATGAAGTCTACAAATCGGCTGTCGATTAGTATCGTCTAGAAGAATACCACAATAACTTTTTACATCTCGAATAAAAACCCGCTCTGGACTAATAACAGACGCTACAATAGCCCTTACAATGTGGTAACCCTCCCACTCGTCTGGTGTCGTTTCAATCCCATTATCATCTCCCTCATCTTCCAAAACTTCGTCTAATACTTCATCGTTAGTATCAGGTATTTTGGCTGATTCTAACCTTTCGTTAATCATATCGTTTACTAATTCTTTTAATGCATTTTTTACAAGTGGCTTGAACTCTTCAATTTTATTCGACCTCATTTGTCCCTCATAGACGTGTCCGTCTTTTACACAAAACTTGACAAAGTCATCCGTCGGATCGTTAATCTGGTTGATATAGTAGTGCTTAAGGGCTCTTGAGTACTTTAGTGTGACAGCTTTTTTCTCTAGTTCATCTTCATCAAAACCTTCTTTTGTAAGTTTATTTTTTATAAATAAAATAACGTCATCAGAGATACTTCTTATATCAAAATCAAAGAAGGGAGTCTTGTCCATCACGTTTTCTTTTTCCATTCCCGCATAGAAACGATACTCGAGCCCGTTCGTCAAAACACCAAATTGCGCTTCCGTGTCTTGATAA
>WJLX01000160.1 GCA_014728225.1 Candidatus Coatesbacteria bacterium
CAGGGATCCCGGACGGGCCGCTATAGACGTTGACGCACGTCGACCGCGTCTACAGAATAGTACATTTTGCCTGCGGCGACAAGTATACCCGTCGTCCGTCGGACGCTCTTTCAGCAACCGCCGCTGTCGGTGATCACCGTGGTGGGGACCTCGGCGCCGTCCTCGCCGACGAGGCGGTACTCGGCGTGGAACAGCAGGCCGTAGCTGTTGGGGTCGTCCTCGAGGTCGTTGCGGGCCCAGACGGCGAAGACGTTGTCGCCGACTTCGAGATACTCGGTGACGTCGTGGGGTCCGGAGACCTCCATCCAGTCCTCGTCCTCGCCCATCTCGTCCCGGGCGATCTCGTTGCCGTTGACGTAGAAGATGAAGTCGTCGTTGGCGGTCAGCCAGACGTAGATCTTTTCCTGGCGTTCTTCCTCGTTGAGCAGGCGCCGCGGCAGGCCGAAACGGCGGCGGAAGTAGACCTCGGCGGACCGGCCGCCCCAGATCCACTCGGCCTCGGGGTTGGGCCAGCCCATGACCTGCGAGTAGGCCGCGGCGGTGCCGTCCTCGAAGAAGCCGCCGTCGGCCAGGGTCCAGCTTTCGTCGTCAAAGCCGGGACGGGTCCATTCCAGGCTCTCGCTCTGCGGTTTGGAGCTGACGATCCAGGCCTTGGCCAGTTGCTGTTGCTCTTCGTAGGTCAGCTCACCCTGAGCCAGGGTGTGGAAGACGAAGGGCCCGACCAGGGCCAGGGCCAGGACGGCGAGGATCAGTCTGGAGAAGCGCTTGAGGGGCATGGTCGGGTGCTCCGGAGGGGTGGTGTCGCGGGGTTATCTGGCTGCGGTTGACGCGGGCTCGGACCTCGCCGGATCGCGAGCGCCGGGGTGTTTGGGAGCCCTCGTCGTTTGGACAACGAATGCCCCGGGCCGCTGTGTATTCCGGCGGCACTGCTACCGATACAGGGGACGAGAAGCTGCGTCGGCGCGAAAGACAGGGGTTAACTTTCACCGTCCTCGCCGTCGACGGGTGGCTCTTCCCCGCCTTCGTCGGTTTCGTCGGTTTCGCCGGTCTCGTCAGCGGTGTCACCGCCGGTGTCTTCGTCGGTTTCGCCGGTCTCGCCGGTCTCGTCAGTGGTGTCACCGCCGGTGTCATCACCGGTTTCGCCGGTCTCGCCGGTCTCGCCAGCGGCGTCACCGCCGGTGTCATCACCGGTTTCGCCGGTCTCGCCGGTCTCGCCGGTCTCGCCAGCGGCGTCACCGCCGGTGTCATCACCGGTTTCGCCGGTCTCGCCGGTTTCGCCGGTCTCGTCAGCGGTGTCACCGCCGGTGTCTAGCGGCTCGTCTTCGGTCAGTTCCAGGGTCTGGGAGTAGATCTCGACATCGTCGAGTTCCCAGATGCTGGCGCCCATGTCGTTGATACCCACCTTGGTCCCGATCGGCTGGTAGGCCATGTACTTGCTGGGCACCAGGTCGACCAGGCGCTCCTTGGACTTCTCGACCCATTCGTTGACGACGCCGGTTTTCTCGGCCTGGGCGATGATTTTCTCGTAGGTGTCGACGGCCTGGGAGCGGCCGGTCTGTTCGGCCTGCTGCTGAATCTGCATCATGATGGTGTCCACGGCGGCCAGGTAGGCTTCGAACATGTAGGGATCGGTTTCGGCCAGGGCGTTGATCTCCTCCATGTCGAAGGACATCTGGGCCGCGGTGAGGTAATAGTTCTCGTAGACCTGACCGCGCATGTAGGCGGCGCCCATGCTGACCTCGGGGTCCGTCGAGCGGGTGGCCCGGGCAAAGATCTCGGCCAACTCATCGCGCAAGGCGTTCTTCCGGGCGAAGTCCTGCAACAGGGGGTTTTCCTTCTGTTGGGACATCAACTCCAGGTCGCGCATGGTGCCCTGGAGACGCAGGTCCTTGTAATCCTCGTCGAAGATGATTTGGCCGAACCTGAAGTAGGCCTTGGAGGGGATGTTGGGGTCGATGGTGACGTCGGGCTTCTCGTTGTACTCTTCGAACTTGTTGACCGTCTTGAGCAGCAGCTCCTTGCCGGCTTCGATCTGGCCCAGCTCGAGCATCGCCGTGGCGGCGCGGTAATAGGAGTCGACCAGCTCGTTGGGTTCGGCGGTGTCCTCGTAGGTCTCGGCGTACTGGGTGAAGACGCGGGCCGAGTTCTCCCAGTCCTCCATGTTCTCGTAGCACAGGCCGGCCCGGTAGAGGGCGAAAGGCTCCTTGGGGGTGTCGGTGACCTCGTTGGAGAGCACCTCTTCGAAGGTGCGGGCCGCCTTGTCCCATTCCTCCATGTTGTAGTAGCACAACGCCTCGGTATAGATGACGGCGTCGATATCCTCGTGATTGGGGAAGTTTTCGACGGTCTCGGCGCAGGCCTCGGCGGCCTTAGGGTAATCCTTGAGCACGTCGTAGTAGATGCTGACGGCGCGGCCGAAGGCGGTGAAAGAGACGTCGGGGTTGGTGGCGAAGTTGTCCCGGGCCACCTGGAGGTAGCCCTCGGCGGACTTCTCGAACTCGGCGCGCTGTTCCGGCGGGATCTCCGTGCCCTCGACCTCTTCGTAGACGGGCTCGTTGATCTCCTGGCTGATCAGCTCGGCGTTGGCGGCGTTGGAGAGGCACGTCTGCTCGAGCGTGGAGCCGGACTCGGCGTACTGAGCCGCCTTGCGGAACCATTCGGCGGACTTGCGGAAATAGTGCTGGGCGTACCAGCTCTCGGCGATCTTGGCGGCCACCTTGGAGCGGGTGATGGAACCCTCTTCCTCGGAGTAGTTGGGCACGTCGGGCAGGTCGAGGATGCTCTGGTAGGCCTCGCGACCGCCGTCGTAGCAGTCGTAGGCCATCATGAAGCGGGCCTCCCAGTTGAGCAGCTCGGCGGGATCGAAGAAGACCTCGCCCTTGGTCACCCCGTTGGGGTAGCGCTGGCCGAACTCCCGGGCGGCGAAGATGTATTTCTTGACGATCTCGGGCAGGGCCTCGTGGGGGCTGGCGGCGGGGATCTTCTGGCGCTTCTGCTCGTTGGTGAGCTCGTCCATGTTCTCGGCGACCTTGTCAGCCGTATCGAGCTCCATGCGCTCCCGCGCCGGGACGAGGTAGTTGCCGGCGGCGTTCCAGAGGCTGTCCTGGTTGAAATCGGTCTTCTCGTAGAGGAAGGCGGTGCGGATGAAGTTGTCCCCGGCCTTGATCCGTTCCTCGGGTCCCTGCTCGTAGGCCACGGCGAGGAAGAAGGTGGCCTCGTATGCGTGCTCCTCGAGGGGGTAGTTCTCCAGGTAGCGTTCGAAGGTTTCGATGATCTGGGTCCAGTACTGCTGGCGCTGGGCCTCGGGCGTGCCCTCCCGGGTGGCCTTGCCGAACAGGTAGGCGCCGACGTTGTAGAGGTTCTGGGCCAGCACGGCGCGGGCGTTGGCCATGGCCTCTGGGTTGTCTTTATTGGCCTCGTACCAGACCGAGCCCTCGCGATAGCGCTCAACCAGACGGGAGCGGGCCTCGTTCTGCAGGTCCTTGATCCGCTCCTGCTCCTGCTCGACCCAGGCCTTCTCGGCGTCGGTTTCACCGGAGCCGCCGATGGAGTTGTACCAGCGCTCGTAGTCGTCGATGATCGCCGCGTAGACCTTGACGGCGTCGGGGGAGTTGGCGTAAACGTCGCAGTAATATTCGCGCAGGGCGATGGTCTGGGGAAACCAGCTGTTCTCGGTGTAGAGCTGGATCGATTTCTTGATGATTTCCGGGGTGTAGTTGCGTCCGAGGAGGTCGTTGCCCTCGAGATAGTTACCCAGGGCCTCGGGTCCGGTGAACCAGACGGAGCCCTCGACGGTGTCGTAATTGAAGAGCTGGCGCTCCTCGTCGCCCTCGCGGATCATCGCCGGCATCAGGCTGGTGGCGATCAGATCATAGGCCTCGATTTGGTACTTCTCCACCTGGGTCGTGTTTTCCGGATCCTCGGCCAGCATGGTCTCGCAGAGGTCGAGCAGCTCGACCAGGTGGTCGAGGGAGCGGGGGAAGTCCTTGAGCAGGTAGTAGTTCCAAGCCTTGCGGTACACGGCCCGGGTGTAGATCTGCGGATACTGCTCCTCATCCTCCGGGACGATCCGATTGAGGTACTCGATGGATTTATACTTGTTTTCCTCGCCGCCGAGGTTGTAGTAGTACTGGCCGATACGCAGGGCGCACTCCGGTTCGAACTTGGAGTCGGGGAACTTATCCACCAGCTCGAGATAGCTGCGGAAGGCGGCCTCGTTGTGGCTCTCGATGTTCTGGTAGTCGACGCCGGCCAGTTCGGTCTGCACGGCGCCCATGTTGTAGATCGCCTGATCGTAGTACTTGGTGGGATACTGCTCGGCGCCCTCGGGCAGACGGGAGTTCTTGAACTCGACCTCATTGTAGTAGCCGACCAGGGTCTGGTAATACTTGTAGGATTTGGTCAGCAGGTGGACGTAGACGCTGTCCACGTTGCTCAGGCCGCCGTTCTCGCCGTCGGCGGCGGTCTGGGTCTTATAGTGGTCGACGACCTCCTGGCGGTACTCCTCGTCCCGGGTCATGTCCTCGTTCATCTGGAAATACAGCTCGCCGAGATCGTAGTAGACTTCCTCGATGTAGGGGTGGGTGCTGTCGCCTTCGACAGCGTCCTCCAGCCGCTGTTGCTCCTCGTAGTCGGCGACGATCTGCTCCAGGTTCTCGATGGCCTCCCAGCGCTTGTCGTAGATCTGGGGGTTGAGTTCCTCCCGGGTCTCCTGGTAGCTCTCGGCCAGTTCCTCGCGCTGAGCGGCCAGGGATTCGAGGGTTTCCTTCTCGATTTCGCTCAGGCCCTCGGCGTCTTCGATGGCGATATCGTCGGCCTCGCCCTCGAAGCAACCGCCGAGGGTCAAAACCATTAAACCCAGGGCTGTCAAGCCCAGGGCTCTCAGCGTAGGTTTGGTGACATTCATCAGAGCCTCGCTTGGAACCATGCCGGGAATCGGGGCGCTGGTCGCGGCCTGGAATCACTCATCCGGGGTCTCCTCCTCACCGTTGGCGGGATCGGAGGGTTCGTCGTCGGCGTCATCCGGCGCCTCCGGCTCGTCCGGGGCGGCTTCATCGGCGCTGTCTACTTCGTCGGTGGTTTCGCCGGCGCCGGCTTCTTCGTCGGCGGCCTCGGAGTCGCCGGTGTCGGCGGAGTCGGTGGCGCTTTCATCTTCGTTGACGTTCTCCTCGCCGGCCTCCGTCTCGGCATCGCCGTCGGCGGCCTCGGCTTCACCGTCGGAGTCTTCGCCGGTATCTTGAGCTTCTGCAGCATCTTCTGCATCTGCGGAATCCCCATCGGTGTCTTCCGCGGTGTCTCCTTCGCCGTCGGTGCCTTCCTCACCCGTCTCGCCGTCGATGACGCCGTTCTCCAGTTCACCCTCTCCCAGGCCGCTGGCGCCGTCGGCGCCCGGATCCACGGCGGGCTCGAACATACGGATGTGGGCGGTGTTGAGGTCTTCGATCTGCCCGCGGCGCTCCTCGACGAGCAACTCGTACTCGGTCAGGCCGGCCTCGCGCGCTTCGGCGATCTCGCGCTGCTCGGCCAGCTCGCGCAGCTCCTGCTCGCGATCAGCCAGTAGTTCGGTCTGCTCGCTAAAGGTGTCGGCGGCCTCACCGCGCTGCTCCTTCATGTCCTGCATGTGAGCGAAGGAGGTGTAGGCGCGGAAGAACTCGGCGTCTTCGGTGATGTCGCGGCCGATGATGTCGCGACCGGAGATCAGGTTCTGCAGCTCGACGACGGCGTTCTTGAGGTCCTCGGCGTCCCGGGCGGCCTGGTCCAGCTCATCGCGGAACAGGACGTCGCCGCCGGAGTCGCGGATTGACTGGATCTCGTGGATGATCAACGAGTTGATGTACTCGAACTCGGCGTTGACATTCTCGACGAGCTCCTGGTAGCGCGGGTGGGCCATCATCAGCTCGCGGTCGATGGTGTAGCCGTCGACGACGGACTCGAAGGTCTCCGCGGCGTCCGCATACTCGCCCAGGCGCAACTGGCAGTAACCGATCAGGATGTAGGCGTCCGGGGCCATCTCCGTCTCCGGCATCCGCCGCAGCAGCCCCTTCATCATCGCGATGACCTCTTCGAGGTCGTCGTCGTTGCCGTTGCGCACCAGCAGGTAGGCCTTGCCCACCTGGGCGTCGTCCCAGTTCTCGATATCGTTGTAGTCGATGAGTTCGTATTCGCTCCAGGCCTCGTCGAAGCGTTCCAGGCGCTGGTAGAGGTAGGCCAGGATGATGTGGGCCCGGCCCTTGAGGCGCTCGGAGGCCTCGGTGGTCGGGGCGTCGGCCATGCGCTGGAAGGAATCGACGGCGTCGAGGAGCAGGTTCTGCTTGACCTGGCACAGACCGGCCAGGTAGGCGGCGTAGATGGCGTACTCGCCGGTGGGGCTGATCTCGGAGACGACCTGGACCGCCATGTCGTACTTGAGCATCCGGTAGTAGCTCATGCCGACGACGTAGCGGCTGGAGTCGTTGAGTTCGTCGTAGTCCATCACCTCGGAGAAGCGGCTGCCCTGCTCGCTTTCGAGCTGCTGGTAGCGCTCGCGGCTGGTGAAGCCCTGACGGACCGACAGCTCGGTGTAGTACTTCTCGGCCTCGCTGAAGAAGTCCGAGCGGTAGCTCATGTGCTCGAGAATGTTCAGCGAGTACAGGGCCCACAGACTCTGGGGGTGGTCCTTTTTGCAGCGGATGAAGGCCCGCTGGGCGCCCTGGAAGTCCTCCTCCTCGTAGAGGCTGTCGCCCCAGCGGTAGAGGATCTCGGGCAGGGAAGACGAGGTCGGGTAGCGCTCGACGATGAATTGGAGCTTCTCGGCGGCGATGATGTAATTCTTGTCCAGGTAGAACTCCATCGCCTCCTCGAAGTAGAGCTGGGACAGCTCCTCGAGGCGGGAGAGGGCGGCGCCGAGCTGGCTGTAATCCGGGTACTTGTTGCGGATGACGTCGTAGCGCTCGCGGGCGGCTTCGCGCTCGCCGAGGTGGAAGTAGCACTCCCCGGCGTAGAAGACTGCCTCGGGCGCTTCGGTGTAACGATCGTAGGGTTTCTCCAGCAGGGCCAGGAACTGGCCGAGGGCGGCGCGGTACTCCTTGTCGTCGAATTCCTCGAAGGCCCGGTGTCGGACGATCCAAACCATCCGCTGCAGGGATTCGCGGTAGACGCGGTCGGTCTGGTTGGGGTAGTCGTCGACGATCCGGCCGTAGTAGTTGCCGGCCTCGTCGTAGTCGCCGCGGGCGTAGTGACACTCGCCCAGCCTGTAGTAGGCGTCGAAGCGCTTGTTGAAGCCGGGAAAGTCTTCCAGCAGGCGTTCGAGGACGTCGACGGCCTCGCCGTAATCCTCCAGCTTGAACAGGGAATCGCCCCAGATGAACAGCACCGTGTCCAGCTTGGAGAAGTCCGGATAGTAGTTGTCGATGAACTCGATTTCCTCGACGGCCTCGCCGTAGCGTCGTTTGGCGTCGGAGAGGTAGCCTTCGGCCTGGGAGGTTTCGTCGCGCTTGAGGGCCCGGGTGTACTTGTCGTAATAGTACTCGCCCAGGTTGTACTTGTCCATGGCGGCGATGAAGTCGCGCTGGGCCATGGCCTCGAGCTGGGCGCGGTCGCCCTCGCGTTGGTAGCGGCGGATCAGGTCGACCTTGTCGACGTCGGCGCCGGCCAGGTATTCGATCCTATCTTGGGCGTCGCCCTCGCCGTCCGTGTCGGCGCCTTGCAGCTCCTCGAGGGTCTCGATGTCCTCCTGGGCCGCGACGGCCAGGGCCAGGGGGATGAGCAGCAGGGCTGTAACCAATCGTTTCATCGTTATCCGTTTGGCCGGGCCGACGGCGCCGTTCCGGGTCGTCGGTCGTCCTCGATGGGGTGTCACCCGGTTGGTGCTGGTGGTTCGCCACTAGAACTACGGAACCGCGGTTCGGCACTGTGTCGTGTTCCGGGGTCGCTGGCCGGTCGGGAAGGGTGGCGTCATCCGTTATCCAGCGGCGCCGCGATCGGATCGAGCCGTCGAGCCGACTTGTCGATATGCGGTTCGTTCAGCGTTTTGTACGGTTCCAGTTAGCGGTTCTGCGTGAATGAAACGCGCTAATCGACGCCGGGTCTCGGCACGGCTTCGGCCGCCGCATTCCCCAGGTCTCAGCATTCCCCAGGTCTCAGCATTCCCCAGGTCTCAGCAATCCCCAGGTCTCAGCAATCCCCAGGTCTCAGCAATCCCCAGGCCGCCGCGTTGTCAGGTCTCCGTGTTGTCTTCCCTCGACAAGCGGCCCTCGACAAACAGCACAACCTCGGTCGGCTCGCACGACGATCCTGATGTACGTCGTTTTTCGCGCCGTCCGCGGTTTCGGCGACTCCCGCGTCGGCGATTCTCGTAAGGATTCGCTTTCCGGGAATAGCTCTTCCAGAATCGGTTGTTTTATCTTCCTAGCGTCCTACTGCTGTAGTATTAACAGCTAACTTCCTTCGACGCAAGTCTTGGCTGCATTTCTTTGGCGGGATATCTTATGGGTGGAGTGGTGAGGTTGGTAATCAACTTGGGTAATGATTGAATGATGACGGCCGGGCTTTCGCCGGGTCGGGTTGCGCCGGATCCGGCCTTACATTACGGCACGGCCGCTCGGGCCTACTCTTCGCCGCCGTCCTCGTTCTCGTCGGCGATGCGCTGGCGCAGCTCGGCCAGCCGGTCCTGGATCTCGCGCCGCCGGATCTGGATCTCACGCAGGCGGTCCTCGCCTTCCTGGATACGGGAGTCGATCAATTCCAGTTTCTTGACCTCGGTGTCGGTGACGAAGGGGCCGAACTCGACGCCGAAGTGGACGCCCAGACCGACCTGGTCGTATTCGTCGATTACTCCGCCGCTGAGCTGCAGAACCTCCTCGTCGGAGTAGAACAGCATCTCCAGCTTGTCGATGGAGATGCCGATCTCCATGCCCCACCAGGGCAGCTCGTAGAGGACGCCGAAGTTGAGGTCGCGTCCGGTGACCTCGAGGGCCATGGAGAGGAAGTAGAAGGGCCGGTACTCGAGGGCGCCGAAGACGCCCTGCCAGGTCTCCGAACCGGTGTAGGTGCTGGTGTAGAGCCCCTGAAACATCCCGGTTCCCAATCCCAGATGGCCTGTCAAGGGGATCTCCAGGGCCGGGTAGAAATCCTTGCTGAAGATGACGTAACCGCTGAACTGCTCGTACCATTCACGCTCGTAGTTCGGGGGCATATAGCGGCTGGCCCCACCGGGTTCGCCCGGGGTGCCGAAGGAGCTGACCTCGACGTCGCCGCCGATATTGCGCACCCCGACGGCCACGGCCGGGAAGCGCGGCGTCTCGTTGATGAAGCGCAGCTCGGCCGAGCCGACGTAGGCCGAGGTGTCGAAGTCGTAGGCGGCGAAGGTCAGCTCGAGGCCCAGGCCCCAGAACTCCAGCCCGCCGCTCAGGGAGACGTCGTAGTAATCGGTGATGTCGGGATCGGTGGGCTGCATACCCAGGAAGAAGCTGCCCGAGTAATTGAGGCGGATGGCGGTGTGTTCGATGGTGTAGGCGTCGGGGATCGTCATCAAGCCGGGATTGATGTAGGGCCCGGCGGCGGCGGGAGCCACCGCCAGCAGGACGAGCAGGACGCTGAGTGCGGTTCTGGGTTTCATTGAAGTAAAAACGACCCCGTTGGGTGAGCGCCCGTCGTCGCGGTGCGCGGCCGCGTCCCGGGGTGGGGGCGGCGGCTCGTTTTTGCGTCCCGGAATGCGCTGTAAGGTGCGGGTATGCTCCGGCGTCCCGGTGCTCAGCACACCGCGGTGCGGGTCGGTCATTCTGCGGCGGGTCGGATTCCCTGCTGTGCGGGCGGCCCGTTGACTGGCCATTTACGTGGACTCCAGGGTTTGGTCGGTCGCCCCTCAACGTCCGGCTAACCCTTCAGTCTAACAGCAGTTTATACTTAAATTACTGGTCTGTCAAGGCGTATCGGGCCGTCGACGACGGTCGGATGCCTTTTCACCGCACATCTGCGGGCCTCCCTCCCGGGAGGTTTTACGGCAACGTCTGGAATCGACGACCCTTTCCCGGCACCGTCGTCGGGCGGCGACCGCTCCTTAGGTGCCCGTCGCAAGGGTTGGCCGCCTTGACAGGTACTCGATGGAGCCCTATACTGCTGATTGAGTGTCACCCTGCGACCGGCGGCAAACGTCGAGTCCCGACTCGGCTTGTCGGCGGGCGATACACTGTGTGCCGGCCGGACGGCGGAGTTCGTCGGGGCGCCGGCCATGTTTGGAGCGAGCCTTGAAAAACAGAGCCTTGCCGAACCAGGTCCTGATAATCGTGGCGCTGGTTCTGTCGACGGCCCCCGCCGGGGCCGGTTACCTCTTGTCGGCCGATCCGGCGGCCGTCGAGGCGACCGGCGACGCCTCCTGGTTGGGGAGCTACGCCGGTCGGGAACTCTACCGCACCAGCGATCCCGTCGGGACTCTGGGCGAGCTGCCCGTCGACCTGACCGAGGTCTACCTGGCCGTCGCCCCGGAGCCCGGTCTGAGCCCCGAACGCGGCGTCGTCCACGCCCGCCTCGATCAGCGGGCCGTGGTCTGCAGCCTGGAGCCCGTCGAGCTGGCCGAGCTGGCGAGGCGGGGCTGGCGCCTGCGGGCCCTGCGGCCGCTGCTGCGGGCGCCCGCGCAGCCGACGATCCAGCCCCGGCCCGGTGCTTACGACGACTACGTCGACCTGGTGGAGGTCGATACGCTCGACGGTTTCGTCTACGAGTTGACCGAGTTCGCAACCCGTTACACCTACAGCGCTCCGGTCAAAGACGCCCGGGACTACCTGGTCGATCGGCTCGAGGGCTGGGGTTGCTCGGTCGAGGTCGAGAGCTGGCTGGGCGAGCCGGCGGTCAGTCTGGACGTCGACGGCCAGGCCGTCATCCTGGGCACGCGGATGAGCTACGCCTTCTACTCGACCGACGGCGGGGCGACCTTCTCCACCTACCTGCCCCCCGAGGGCAACCTCGACGCGCCGGTTGACTGCGCGGCTTTCGCTCCCGGAACCTTTCACTACGCCGCCGGGAGCGCCTACCACCGCAGCGGCGACGGCGGCGCCACCTGGACGGACCTGGATCTGTCCGGCCTCTTCGAGGAGGGCGAGGTCGCACGGACCCTGACCTTCGCCGACGAGGAGCGCGGCTACCTGGCGGGTTCCGCGGGCACGGTGCTGACCACCACGGACGGCGGCGCGAGCTGGAGCGCCGTCACGCCCGTCGATGCCTCGATTTACGACTCCCGGGCCGCCGCCGACGACCCCGACCTCGTCGTCCTCGTCGGTGCCTACGAGACGATCCTGCGCTCCACGGACGGCGGCGCGAGCTGGTCGGAAATCGACACCGACGGCTCCGCCACCCTGCAGGGCGTGGACTTCAACGCCGACGGCGTCGGCGTGGCCGTCGGGCTGGGACGGATCCTGCGCACCGACGACGGCGGCGCGAGCTGGAGCGCCGTCACGGCCCCCGGCGTCGGTCCCGGGACGGGGCTCAACGACGTCGTCTTCCACGGCACGGGCAAGGTCTCCATCCTCGGCGATCTGGGCACGCTCTACCACAGCCTGGACGACGGCCTCAACTGGGAGCGCCGCGAGCTGTCTACGGCCGGCTCGCTCAAATGCGCGGCCTACGACGGCGGCGCTCTCTGGCTGGCCGGCCAGGACGGCCCCCTGCTCTCCACGGACGGCGGCTCGACCTTCAGCGACCTCCACGGACGCCTGGACGACGGCTGCGAGGTCGTCTGGCAGAACGTCATCGCCGAGCGCCCCGGGAGCGTCGACCCCGAGTGGCTGGTCTACCTGACCGCCCACTACGACAGCATCAGCACCGATTCCGATCCCTACGTCCTGGCCCCCGGGGCCAACGACAACGGCAGCGGCGTCGCCGCCCTGCTCGAAGCCGCCCGGGTCACCGCCGGGGTCGAGACCGAGCGCACCCTGCGCTGGGGCTTGTTCACCGGCGAGGAGCTGGGCCTGCGCGGCAGCTCCTACCACGTCAACAACGTCGTCCGGGCGGGCGATCCCGTCGCCGGCGTCCTCAACGTCGATATGGTCGTCTGGAGCGACCCCGCCGACGAGCAAGAGGACCTGGACCTGATCCACGACGAAGCCAGCACCTGGCTGGCCGGGCTGCTGCAGCGGGCCTGCGACGACTACGGCGCCGGGATGCCCGGCACCCTGTTCATCGACCAGGAGTTCTACCGTTCCGACCACGCCCCCTTCTGGATCGTCGGCTACCAGGCCCTGCTGGCCATCGAAGACAAGCACGTCCCCTACCCTTACTACCACACCAGCCGGGACGACTACGAGACCATTCAGGGCTGCTTCGGACTGACCCGCCAGGTCACCCGGGCCGTCGTCGCCGCGGCGTTGAGCCTGGCCGGCGGCACGGGCGGCTGGCTCGGCGACCTGGAAACGGCCTACGCCTACCCCAACCCCTACCGTCCCACCGAGCACGATCACCTGCGCTTCGTCGGCCTGAGGCCGGGCTGCGAGGTGACACTCTACGATCTGAGCGGCGCCGAGGTCTACACGGCGACGGCGACGGGCACCTGGCTGGACTGGGACGGCGCCAACACCGGCGGCCGCGAGGTCGCCCCCGGCGTCTACCTCTACGTCCTGCGCGCTCCCGCCGGCGACGTCGTCCGGGGCAAGCTGACCCTGATCCGCTGATGAAACAACTCGCGACGACAGCCCTGGTTCTGGCGACAACGTTGCTGCCGGCGGGCTGCGGCGAGGAGCCGGCCGGCCAGGCCGTGACCATGCCTCCCGCTCCCGCCGACGCCGCCGGCACCAGCCGGGTCCTGCTGGAAGCCGACGAGTTGCTGGGCGAGGCGCTGAGTGATTTCCAGGCCAACAATTTCGGCCTGGCCCTGGACAAGGTCCGCCGGGCCCGGGAGCTGCTAGAACCCGCCGCGCGCATCGAGCTGCCGCTGATCTGCGTGGCCCAGCACGTCTACGTCGCCGACGCCCACCTGCGCTTCGGCGGCGATCCCGGCGAAGCCAAGCGCCGGCTCGAACAGGCCCGGGACCTGCTCAAGGAGTGCATAATAGACGCCGCACCCGCGGAGAAGGAGCTTCACGGCGCCTTTCTCGAACGCCTGATCGCCGTCATCGAGGACGCCGACGTCGACATCCCGGACAAACTCGCCCAACTGGAGACCCTGCAGCGCGATCTGGCCGAGGCTGTCGTCGCCGCGGAACGACCCCCCGTCGGGGAGCACTGAGTCGAGAAACACTGAAAGGAGGCCGACAAGCAGCGGAACGATCCGTGGAACGCTCACAACCGCGACGCCGAGACCGGCCGCCGATGCCGGCGACGGCTCGGCGCAATGCAGACCATACCGCCCGTACCGGGGCGAATTGAATAGGAGAATGATCAAAGATGCTCGGGATCAAACTCGACCTGGCCCCCACGGACGCCCGCCTGATCGGCGACGCCGGCCTGGACTTCGTTCAATCCAAGGAATGGAACTCCCCCCGGCAAGAGCTGCTGAGCGCCCTGACCGATCCGGCGCCGGGATACACTTCACTGCCCGATCAACAAGTCGACGGCCTGCTGGAGTTCGCCGCCGCCGTCAGCAGTGACCTCGACGACGTTCTCGTTCTGGGTATCGGCGGCTCGGGTCTGGGGGCGCGGATGCTCAACTGCGCCTTCATCGAACCGGCTCCCCGCCGGCCGACTTATCCCCGGCTCCACGTCGTCGACAACGTCGACCCCCGCCGACTCTACCACCTGCTGGCCGCCCTGGACCCTCAGCACACCCTCGTCGTCGTGGTGACCAAATCCGGCTCGACGGCGGAGACGATGGCCAACTACGCCGTGGTCCGCGGTTGGCTGGAAGCGCTGCTCGGCGACGACTGCGCCGCCCACTTGGCGGTGGTGACCGATCCGGACAACGGCGATCTGCGCTCCATCGCCGAGAGCGAGGACCTGGCGAGTTTCGCCGTGCCGCCCGACGTCGGCGGACGCTTCAGTGTGCTCAGCCCGGTGGGCCTGCTGCCGGCGGCCCTGACCGGCCTGGACGTCGAGGGCCTGCTGCGCGGCGCCGCGGTCATGCGGCGCCGGACCCTGGAGCCGGACTGGCGCGGCAACCCCGCCCTGGCCCTGGCCCTCTGTTTGCACGCCCATCACCGCGCAGGACGGCGGATCGTCAGTGTGATGCCCTACGCCGACGGTCTGCGCGACTTCGCCCTGTGGTTTGGCCAGCTGTGGGCCGAGAGCCTGGGCAAGCGCGCCGACTACGGTCCGACGCCCCAGGCCGCCCTCGGCGCCACCGATCAGCACTCGCAGATCCAGCTCTACACCCAGGGCCCGGCGGACAAGGTCGTCTGGCTGCTCGAGGTCGCCGAACACAACGTCGAGGTCGAGGTGCCCGACAAGCGCTACGGCTACGCCGCCCTCGACTACCTCGCCGGCACCGGACTGGGCGAGCTGCTGGCCGCCGAGCGCCGCGGCACCACCCTGGGCCTGGTCAAGGCGGGAACCCCGTCCTTTGTTCTGACGTTACCCAAATTGGAGGAGCCCGAGCTGGGCGCCCTGATCTACCTCTGCGAAGCAGCCACCAGCCTGACCGGCCGCCTGGCCGAACTCGACGCCTACAATCAACCAGGCGTCGAGGAGGGCAAGAAGGCGACCTACGCCCTGCTCGGCCGGCCGGGCTACGAAGAGCGCCGCCGCGAGGACGCCGAACTCGAAGCCAACTTCGCCGAGGATCTGGTCAGCCTTGCCTGAGCAACCCCGGGTCAGCGTCGTCGTCGTCAGCTACAACACCCGCGCCGACCTGCGCCGTTGCCTGGACCACCTGGAACGCTCCCGGGAGCCCGTCGAGATCATCGTCGTCGACAACGCCTCCCGCGACGGCTCCGCCGCCGAGGCCCGCCGGCACGGGGTGCGGCTGTTCCCCAGCCCGGTCAACCAGGGCTTCGCCGCCGCCAACAACCTGGGGGCGCGCCGGGCCCGCGGTCGCCTGTTGCTGCTGCTCAACCCCGACGCCTTCGTCGAACCGGACAGCATCGGCCGCCTGGCCGACCTGTTGGACTCCCGGCCCGACCTGGCCGGTACGGCGCCGCGCCTGGTCGGCCTGGACGGCCAAACCCAGCGCACCTGCCGCCGCCTGCCCACCGTGCGCGACGCCCTGTGCGAGCTGACCGGGCTGTCCCGGATCTTCCCGGGGAGCGCCTTCTTCAACCGCTGGAAGATGGGCGGGTTCGACCACGACGAAACCCGAGAGGTCGAACAGGTCTTCGCCTCCTGCTGGCTGCTGCGCCGCGCCGACTTCCTGCGCCTCGGCGGCTTCGACACCCGCTTTCCCATCTTCTTCAACGATGTTGACCTGGCCCGACGCCTGGGCGAGGCCGTCGGACCGACCCTCTACGAACCGTCGATCGCCGTGACCCACATCGGCGGTTCCAGTGTCCGCCGGGTCCGCGCCCGCAGCGTACTCAACAGCCACCGCGCCTTCTACCGCTATCTGGCCAAGTACGGCCGCTCCTTCGCACCCCTGCGCTGGCTGACCGGCCTGCTGTTGGCCCTGACAGCGCCGCTGCGCGTGCTGGCCGCCGACCTGAGCTGAGACGACACGCCGGATGACCACGGCGACGACCGCAAAACCCCCGCCGCAGACCTTGGCAGACAAGGAAGCGCCACCCGCCCCCGCCCCGGAACTGGCACGGTTTTTGCAACGGCGGGAACCGTAGTCCGTTCGAGCGGTTGCGCTATCGCAAAAACCGTGCCAGTTCCGGGGCCGACGTGCCGGAACCGTTGGAAACGTACAGCGCCGTTCTCCGAAGGTCTGCGGCGGCGGACGGCTGGCTGTTCACTGGATTAGACGAACCCGCCCGGACCCCGAGCCGCAGCAGTAGACGGAGGTCTACCAACGTGACCAGGCTAGCGCTCATCCTGATACTTCTCCCGGTCGCTGTTTGCCTCGCCGCGCCGACGAGTCTGTCGGGCTCGCCGCCGACGGAGCTGGACGACGTTCACGGCGGGGATTCGGCCGCCGGAACGGCGGCGTCGACGGCGCCCGTGTCTGTCTCTCCCCGGACGACCCCAAAAGGCCCCGCCGTACCCGTGGTTCATTTGGTCTCTTGCGATGCCGACGGCGCCGTGCTCAGCGTCGAGTTCCCCGAGGCCCGTCTCGTGGAACGTTTGGTCGAGGGACGGACTTACACGGAGGTCGTCGTTCCGGGCGCTCCGGCGGTGTCGCTGGAGGGCGAGCCCTTGCTGCCGCTTTTCAACACCCGGCTTTGGGTGCCGCCGGGGGCCGAGCTGCGGGTATCGGCGACGGGTTCCGACGCCTACGGCCGTACCGTCGAAAACCCCCTGCCCGCCCCCGAGCTTGAGATCGTCGAAGTCAACGGTCTGGAGCGGATCGAGGAACACTACGCTGCTACGGCGCGCACCGTCGCCGTCGAGTGGCCCCGGGCCGCCCTGGCGCGGACGGAGATCGTCCGCGGTTGGCGTTTGGCCCATCTCGAGTTGCGCCCCGTGGCTCTCGAGGGCTCCAGTCTGCGTGGTTACCGGCGCCTGCGCGTCGAGGTCGCCTTCGGAGCGTCGCCGGTGAACACACCGCTGGCCCGGGAGCTGGGCGACCACCCGGATCAGCTCGATCTGGCCGCCTCCCTGGCGCCCAATTTCGCCACGGCCCGGGAGCTGGGCTGGCGTCTGCAGAGGACAGCGGAGCCGCCGGCGCCCTTCGGTGTGGACGATCTACCGGGTCAACTGTACAAGGTCGTCGTCGTTGAAGACGGTCCCTACGTCCTGACCCGGGAGAGCCTCGCCGCCGCCGGTGTGGACGTTGACACCTTGGATCCCCGACGCATGGGACTCTACACCTCTTCGGGCCGGATGCTGGACGCCGACGACCTGTTCGACCGCGACCCCCTCTATCCCGTACCCGTCGAGGTCACCGGCTCCGCGGACGGCAGCCTCGACGAGGACGACGGCCTCTATTTCTGGGGGCGGGGCAGCTTCCACTGGGAGGTGCCCGACGCGCCGCCGACGGAATCCGCGACCGCCGCTCCGAGCGCGACGGGCGTCTTTGCCGATCAGCCCGGCGTACGCAACCACTACAGCGATTACGGTTACTATTGGTTGGTGTTGGATGAGGACGAGCCGCTGCGCTTCGCCGACCTCGACGCCGCCCCGGCCGGCGAGCCCGAGCTGACCCACCTCCAGGGCCGCCTGCATCACGAGGACGACGTCGAAAGCCTCAACCGCAGCAAGTACACCAGCGAGGGGATGGATTTCTATTGGGATCGTACCGTCCCCGAGCCGACGGGCTGGACCTTCGATATCAACCTGGTCGACTACACCCCGGCCGACACCACCTACATGGCCTACGGTGTCCACGGCAACGCCAAGAACTACGACTGCGAGTTCCAGATCTACTACGACGAGGACGTCACTCCCGAACGGCTGGTCGACTCCTTTCCCTTCGATGACGACGACCGCACCGTCTCACGCTGGTTCACCGTACCGGCGGACTATCCCACCTCGGGCAAAAACGAGCTGACCCTTTACGTCGACGACGGCGGTGATGATGACCTGAACCAGGTCTCCATCGACTCCCTCGAGGTGCTCTATCCCCGGGGATTGGAAGCCCGCAACGGCGCCTTCGAGGCCTGGGGCGGTTTCGAGCAGAGCGGTCGCCGCCGGTTGACGGTGACCGGGCTGACCTCGGACGACATCGCCGTCTGGGACCTGACGGCGGGAGAGCGGCTGACGAACTACGAACTCGAGGGTCCGAGCGGGTTGCGCGACGTGGTCTTCGCCTGGGAAGTCGAGCCGGACCGTCACCTGATCGTCTTCGATCGTCAGCGGGCCCGCGAGCCCCTGGACATCTATCCCGACGCCCCAGCCGAATTGGACGAATCCGTGGCCGCCGACTTGATCTATGTCAGCCATCCCGCTCTGGCCGCGGCCCTCGATCCCCTGGCCGACTACCACCGCAGCCGCGGCCTGCGCGTGGAGGTGGTCAACGTCGACGATATCTACGACGCCTACGCCGGGGGGCGGATGGATCCCGTGGCCATTCGCAACTACCTCAAGCACGCCTTCGCCGATCCGCTGGGCGATCCCCTGAGCTACGCCTGTCTGGTGGGCGACGGCAGCTACGATTACCGCGACAGCGAGGGCATCTACAACGGGCCGTTGTGGCGCGACTTCGGCGAGAATCTGATCCCGCCCCACTACCTCCACTACAGCACCTCCTTCGTTCCCAGCGATAATTTCTTCGCCGCCCTGAACGCCGGGACCACCGAGCCCCAGATCGCCCTGACCCGCCTGAGCGTCGTCGACGACACCGAGCTCGAGCGGATCGTCGAGCGCTGCCTGGGGTATCCCGAAGTGCCGGCCGGCCGCTGGCAGGTGCGCAATATCCTCGTCGCCGACAACTACGTCGATTACCAGAATCCAGAAGACGGCCGCGACGAGACCGGCAACTTCGACCGTTACGCCGAGGAGATCTGCAATTACTACAGCAGCTTCTCCATCGAGCCGACCAAGCTGTACATGACCCAGATGGGGATGGCCCGCACCGGCGAGGAGTTCTACTGCCAGTACTCCCTGGGCGCCCGCCGCAACGCCGTGCGCGAGCTGATCACCCGGGCCGTCCTCGACGACACCGGCTCCCTGTTCTACAATTACTTCGGCCACGGCGGCTGGCACACCTGGGCCGACGAGCTGACCCTGACCGAGCGCCCGCCGCTCTATCTCGACCGGGAGGCCTGGGCCAAACCGCAGCCCGCCGTCCTGGTGCAGTCCTCCTGCTCGGTGGCCGATTTCGATCGCAGCAAGAACACCAACGAATACCCGGAGAGCATCGCCGAGTATCTGATGCGGACCCGGGACGGCCTGTTGGCCGGGGTGGGCTCCACCCGGGTCACCGGCGGCGGAACCTGCCAGTCTTACCACGCGGCCTTCTACAACGCCGTCTACCACCCCGAGGCCCACCTGGACACACCGCGCCTGGGACTGCTGCACCAGAGCGCCCTGCTGACCTCGGGAAACATCGCCCTGCGCTTCAAGTGGGCCTTCCTCGGCGATCCGGCGACCGAGCTGCGCCGGCCCGTCGGCGGGATCACTCTCTACGATCCGGGGCTGACCAGCGTCGCCCGGGGCGAGGTCATCGAGATCACCGGGCGGATCGCCGACGCCTCTCTGGGTGTCGAGACCGTCGAGGTGGTGGCCTACGACCGACCGATGATGCCCTATTCCTTCGTCGAGTCCCCGGTCCGGCTGGTCCGCCCGGTCACCCGGGCGGTGGGCGCCGTCGACGGCAACGCCTTCACCGTCGAGCTGCCCGTTCCCTGGACCATCGACAACGATCTGAACCCGGAACCGATCCCCGACGACGCGCTCTACACCCTGGATATCCATGCCTACGCCCTGGCGGCCGACGGCCGGCGCCTGGTCGTCGATGAACCCTGGAACATCGGCGAGACGCCGACGCAACGGGAGTTCTCCCAGGCCACCCCCCGGCTGTACACCGAGATCCTGATCGAGGGCGCCGTCGAGCCTCCCGCGGACAACGGCGGACCGCAGATCGACTTCACCCTCAACGGCGGTTCGACGGCTTCCGGCGACCTGGTCTCCGGCGAGTTCGACCTCGAACTGACATTGAGCGATCCTCACGGCATCCTGACCGTGCGCGACGACGCCGGAATGCCGGGACCGGCCGGGGACATCGACCGGCCCATCGTCCTGACGGCCGACGCCGAGGGTCACAGCCTGCAGTTCGACCTGACCGACGATTACGCCACCGCGGCCGATGACTACACCCGGGGCGTGGTCTCCCGGACCATCGAGCTGCCTCCGGGACGCTACACTCTGAGCGCCCTGGCCTACGATCGCTTCGGTGAGCCGGGAACGGCCTCCTTCGAGCTGCGCGTCGAGGACGAGATGTCCCTGGAGCAGGTCCTGGTGGTTCCCAATCCGGCCCCCGGCCCGACGGCCTTCACCTTCGTCACCAGCCGGCGGCCCGACCGCGCCCGGATCCGTATTTACACCCCGGCGGGTCGTCTGGTGCGCACCATCGACGACATCGTCCCCGTCGCCGGCTTCAACGTCATCGAATGGGACGGCGACGACGACGGCGGTCGTCCCCTGGCCAACGGCGTCTACCTTTACCAACTCGAAGTCGGGCTCGACGAAACGGTCTGCGAGACCTACGAGAAGTTCATCATGCTGCGCTAGAGCCGGCCTGATCACCGAAGCGCATGAAGCGCAGCGGCCTCGACAAGCTACTGCCTCCGCAGTCAAGGAGGGGAAGTTGAAACGCGCCCTACCCGCGATCCTGGCCCTTCTGGCGATGCTGAATCCCGCCGCCGCCGGGGAGACCCTCTACGCCGGAGACTACCTCTCCCTGGGCTTCGGCGCCCGGCCGCTGGCCCTCGGCGGGGCCTACGGCGCCCTGGCCACGGACGCCGCCGCGGCGGCCTACAACCCCGCCGGGTTGGCCCGGGCCGGGAACTACGGCGGACTGTTCCTGCACTCCAGCCGCTTCGACGGCTTGGTGACCTACGACGCCCTGTCCGGCTTCTACGGCGCTGCCCCGGACCTGGGCGCCTTCGGCGCCGCCTGGGTACGCAGCGCCGTCGACGAGATCAAGCTGACCCGCTGGGACGATGACGGCCGCCCCGAGGTTTATGACGTCGTCGACACCGCCGCCGACGCCTTCATTCTGACCTACGCCCGGGCCCTGACCGACGGGCTGGCCGTCGGCGTCAACCTCAAGTACCTGCGTGACGACCTGGGCGCCGCCACGGCCGACGGTTTCGGTTTCGACCTGGGTGTGCTCTGGTGTCCCCTCGAGGGGCTCGGCCTGGGATTGACCGCCCACGACCCCTATACCTTCAAGGAGTGGTCCAACGGCACCACGGACACCTTCGATCCGCGGTTGCGTCTCGGGGCGGCCTACGGGATCGACATCGCCGAGATCGACAGCGTCGTCACCTTGACCGGCGACGCCGAGCTGATCCTGGCCGATTACGGCTCCAGCGCCCAGGTGGACCTCGACGGCGCCGGGTTGGACCTTCACGCCGGACTGGAGTTCGCCGTGGCCGGCGTCTTCGCCGCCCGAGCCGGGGTCGATCGCGGCAAGCTGACCCTGGGCGGCGGTGTCGGACTTTGGGGGATCAATCTCGATTACTGCTGGCTGTCCCACGAGCTGGGCGACACCCACCGGGTCAGCCTGCAGGCCCTGTTCTAGTTCCTACCGGTCCCCGTGGAGTCCGGTCACGCACCGCTGGAGTTGCCGATCCCGCGGCGGGAAACTAATCTCGCCCCGCCGCCGTATGCTTTAATCGGTATGTCTTTCACGCCCGCCCGGCGGGTCAACGGGAGCGATGAGCTATGCGCGCTACAGTTATTGTCTTGATGGCCCTGGTGTTGTTACCCGCGGCGGCCGCGGCCGACGCCGTCACCATCGCCGCCCCCTGGCTGGTGATGGACCCCGGCGCCCGGGCCGGCGGGATGGGCCGGGCCTTCACCGGCGTGGCCGACGACGTCTACGCCACCTACTTCAACCCCGGCGGACTGGGCCTGTTCACCGGCCGCCAGGTCGGGATGATGCATTCCGACCGCTCGATCGACGAGTACGACATGTACTACGAGTATCTGGGCGGAGCCTATAACTTTCCCGACCTGGGCACCTTCGGCCTCTCGGCCATTTACCATGACACCGGCGAGGTGCCGATCACCAAGGACGACCCCCAGCCGCTGGGCTATATGAGCATCTACTCCTTCTCCATCGGCGCCAGCTACGGCTATCCCCTGATCCCCGAGGTGTTGGGCCTGGGCGGTTCGGTCAAGTACGTCTACGAGCACCTGGCCGACGACGCCACCGCCGGGGCCGTGGCCGTCGACGCCGGTATCCTCTGGCGCACACCGCTGCCCAAGCTGTCGGTGGGCGCCGCGGTGATGAACCTCGGCATGGACCTGGATTACCAGGGCGGCAGCAGCGACGACGAGGAGGACGATCCCGAGGCCGAGCCCAGCCCCCTGCCGCGGATGCTCAAGCTCGGGCTGGCCTACGAGGTGCCCTTCCCCGAGAAGGTCGACCCCGACGATCCCTCCAAGGTCATCAAGCTCAACGAGCTGCGCTTCGCCTTCGATTACACCAAGTACCTGGTCGAGATGGAGGACGACTTCGCCACCGAGATCGGCGAGGGCATCCTCGGCGTCGGCGCCGAATACTGGTACGCCGGCATCGTCGGTCTGCGCGTCGGCTATTACTACGAGGAGGCCGCCAACCTCGAGGGCACCAGCTTCGGCGTCAGCCTGCGCTACGCCGGCTTCCAGTTCGATTTCGCCCAGGTGCCCGAGGGCGAGCTCTTCGGCATGAAAAACCGTTTCAGTCTGAGCTACGCCTGGTAACCGGCCCTCGACTCCGGGCGAAGGTGGGCCTTCTTGGGACGGGTCACTGACAAAGGTCTATGCCGACCTCGACTCCGGGCGGGATTGGGCCTTCCACCTTCTTCCATTTGCCCCCATCATCTCGACTCCCGGAGGATTCGACCTTGATGGGCGGGTTTGCAGGTCGAGCATTCGACTCCGGGCGCGCGGCGGGGAGATCCCGGCCGCCGACCGCCCGTCGTCACGGTTGCGGGAGGGTCCCCCGGGACCCTCTTTGGAGCCTGGCGGTTTGGAGCCTGGCGGTTTGGAGCCGGCGGTTTGACACTCCGCGGAGCGTCGCGTATACTTCGCAACTCGAAGGGAGCCGCCGCGGGGCGAACGCTCCCCGCTGCTTTCAGCCCCTCGACCGACGACCACCCGATCGCAACCCGACAACTCATGCCGACCTACCGTTTTCGCTGTCAAGCCTGCGGCGAGGTGTTCGAGCGTTTCCTGGCCATCAGTGCGCCCGATCCGGAAACCTGCCCCGCCTGTGAGACCCCGGGGACCGTCAAGCGCCTGCCCCTGGCGGGCAGCGGTTTGATCTTCAAAGGCTCCGGTTTCTACATCACCGACAATCGTCCCGCCGACTACGAGCGGGCCGCAAAGAAAGAAAACGGTGCCGACGCCGACGGAGCCGGGGAAAGCACCCCGGCCCAAACCGCCGACGATTGAGCCGGCCATCACCCGTTACAGAGGTGTTTCCAGCGATGAGAAAAACCCACTGCACGTTCCTGCTCCTGACGGCCCTGACCCTGTTGACGGCGGGCTGCGCCAACGACGGCGGAGAAAGCGTCGCCGAGGTGGGCGACGCCGTCGTCACCGTTGACGACGTCAGCGCGACCATCGGTTCACTCGGTCAGCAGGGACAGCGGATGGCGTCCTCCGCCGAGGGACGCCGCCAGCTCATCGAACGGGCGATCAGCGACGAGTTGATCTACCAGGCCGCCCTCGGCGAGGGCATCGACGAGTTGCCCGAGGTCGAGGACCGCATCGAGCAGGCCGTGCGCAACATCGTCATCGGCTACTACCTGCAGACGGCCTTCGCCGACATGGGCTTCACCGCGGATGAGATCGAGGGCTACTACAACACCCACCAGGAAGAGTTCCAGCGCCCGGCCCAGGCCCACATCCGCCACCTGCAGCTCGAGAGCGCCGCCGACGCCGCCCGGGCCTTCGAGCGGCTCGAGGCCGGCGAGAGCTTCGGCGAGGTGGCCGAGTCCTTCGGCATCGATCCCCGCACGACCCAGCAACTGGTGCTGAGCTCGGAAGCCTCGGGCGCCCCGCCGCGGCTGGTCGAAGCCGTTTTCGCCGCCGAGGCCGGCGCGTTGATCGGCCCCCTGGAGCTGGAGGACGGTTATCACCTGGTCAAGGTCCTCGAGCTGCGCTCCGGCGAGCCGCTGCTGCTGGAGGAGGCGCGACAGCAGGTCATCGAATCCCTGCTGGTCTCCGAAGAGGACGCCCGGCACTACTACGAGGAGAACCGGGAGCGCTTCGACCGCCCCGAGGCGGCTGAACTGCGTTTCATGATCGTCGCTGAACGGGAGCGGGCCGAGGAGCTGTCCGCCGAGTTGGCCGCCGGCGCCGACTTCGCCGAGCTGGCCGCCGCCGAGAGTATCGATCCCGTCTACGGACCCCGCGGCGGACTGGTGGAGCGGTTCTACAAAGGCTCCCAGCTCAGCGGTTTCCAGCAGTCCCCCGATCTGGACACCTTCACCGAGACCGTTTTCTCCCTGGAGCCCGGCGGGACGGCCGGCCCCGTCGAACTGGACCGGGGTTGGCTGATCGTCCGGGTCGAGGAACGTTTCCCCGCCGAGCAGAGCAGCTACGACGAGGTCCGCTCCCGGGTCAGGGAGATGCTGTTGCAGGAAAGGTTGATGGAACGTGAAGAGAGCTTCCTCGCCGAACTCGAAGGCGAGGTGGGCATCGATAAGAACCAGGAACTCATCGATCGCTGGATCGAGACCGGCGAATTCTACGAAACCGCAACCACCCCCCCGGGGGCAGACCAAGCATCCCCGGCGGACGCGGAGGTGAACTGAACCGATGAAGATTGATCGGCGTCTTATCGTACTCGGCATCCTGATCAGTGTTACGGCGTCGTTCGCGCAGAGCGAGGCCGCCGAGGAACCCGTAGTCGTCATCGACGATAACCCGATGACGCTGGAGGAGTTCTGGGAGAAGGTCGATCAGCTCCCGATGCAGTACCAGTCGATGATGGAGGAGAACGAGGCCCGGCGCTCCTTCCTCGATCAATTGATCCAGGAGCGGACCCTCTATCTGGCCGCCCTGGAGGAGGACTACCCCGAGGATGAGGAGATCCGCCAGGCCCTGGAGGACGCCCGGATCCGCACCCTGGCCTCCTACTACTACCAGCGCAACGTAGGCTCGTTCCACGGCTACTCCGACGAGGAGCTGCGCGAGTACTACGAGGAGAATCCCGACTACTTTTTGACTGAAGCCCAGGTGCGGATGCGTCATATCCTGCTCGAGAACGAGGCCCAGGCTCGCGAGGCCCGGCGGGTGCTCGTCGAGGGCGAGGCCTCCTTTGCCGATCTGGCCAAGGATATCTCCATCGACGCCAAGACCCGTCGACTGGGCGGGATGATCGGCCTGGTCAGCGAACGATCCACCATCCCCCAGCTCGGGCGCGTTCCCGAGCTGCAGGAAGTCATCTTCGACATGCCCGTCGGCGAGGTTTCCGAGCCCATCCAGAGCGATATGGGCTGGCACCTGGTGCTGATCGAGGAAAAGATCCCGGCTCAGTTGATGGAATTCGAACGCATCAAACAGAAGGTCGCCGACTACATGCTGGTCGACGAGGAGCGGGCCCGCGAGTATTACGAGGAGCACCGCGACGAGTACATGACCGAGCCCCAGGTCGACGCCCGGCTGGTTTTCTGCATTGAGGAAGACGATATCGATGCCGCCTACGCCGCCCTGGAGAGCGGGATGGCCCCCGCCGCCGTCGTCGAGGAATACTCCGACGACGAGAAAACCAAGGAGGATGAGGGCCGGCTCGGTTTCGTCAAGGAGACCACCCCGGTGAGCATTTTGGGTCGCGACTCCCGCGAGGTGCTGCGTACCGCCTTCACCGAGCTGGAGGACGGCGAGTACTCCGAGCCGATCCAGACCACCGAAGGTTGGGCCGTCATCATCCGCGAGGGCCATCGTGAGCCCCGGCTCAAGAGCTTCGAGGAGGTCGTCAGCACGGTGCGCGGCGCCGCCGTCAATGAGGCCCGGCAGGAACTGCAGCAGAATTTCTTCGACGAGCTGCTGGAACGCTACGATGTCACGGTCTACGAGGAGACGCTTTTCCGCGAGCGTCCGCCCCGGGAATCCGCCGCCGAGCTGTACGATAAGGCCGAGGTGGCGCCGCCGCCCACGGCGATCAGTCTTTACCGGGACATCATCGAGTACTACCCCGAGTCCGACGAGGCCCCCAAGGCCCAGTTCATGATCGGTTTCCTCTACTCGGACAAGCTCAAGAACTACGACGAGGCCGAGGGAGCCTTCCGGATCTATCTGGAGAACTGGCCCGACGGCGAGTTCGCCGATGACGCCGAGTACATGCTCGAGCACATGCGCGACGAGGAGATCGATATCTCCGCTTCCGAGGACGCCGACGACGAGGAGAGTGAATGATGGCCGCCGTCGAGGAAGAAGAACTGCGCGAAGTGGAACCCGAGTACCGGCGGCTGACGCCGCGGATCGAGGGGCTCACTGACTACTACGCGCTGTCCCTGGACCGGATGCTCGAGGACTCCAGCGACCGCGATCGCTACAAGTTGGTCATCGAGGCCGCCAAGAAGGCTCGGGAGATCAACGCCGCCCGGATCTATTACAACCTCTCCAGTCCTTTCAAGCCCACCAAGGTGGCCCTCAACGAGGTCCAGTTCGATCGGGTCTTCGAGAGCCGCAGCCCCCGCGACATGGTGGTCGAGGAAGAGGCCGAGGGGGACGCTCAGGAGGTCCAGGAGGTTGATGACTAGCCCGGGACTGCCGACAGCCGGCGGCGAAGAGTGAACCAATAGCAAACGAGGGGCCGCTCGGCCCCTCGTTTCTCTAACCCTAAGAACGGGATCGTTAGTGGTCGACAGGCTAGTCCAGCGCCTTGATCATCCCCCAACTGGTGGGCGTAACGGCGGTCTGCCAATCATCCACGTCGACGCGGGCGCCCTGGATGACCGTCTTGTTGAAGAAATCCTGCACCACGACGTAGCCCACCAGATCATCGAGCTTCCAGGCGGAATCGACGTCGAAATACTGGCGGTGGTAGTGGACGCCGGTGTTGCCGGGGACCAGCCAGCCCGGATAATCGGGCTCGACGACGCGCATGCTGTAGTCGTACTGGCGGCCGCTGGCGCTGAGGTTGCTTTCGCAGATGATGAAGTAGGCCCGGTAGATACTGTCCTCGACGGTATCGGTCCACTCGAAGCGGGCGTCCAGGTAGCCCTGGTCACCGGTGATATTGCCGTCGAGGGTGATCTCCATCGGGCTGGGAACGCCGATACGCGAGCTGACGTAACTCGAAGTCTGTCCGTAGGAGATGGAGGTGCCGTCGCAGAAGGTCGCCGGCACTCCGCTGACACCGTAGAAGTTCTTGCGCTGGTCGTTGTCCGTGGTGTTGTAGTGGTAGAGCGGATCGTAGCCCGGCCAGCTCATGTGCCAGATGATCAGACCCATGTCGTCGTGATAGGTGTCGTCGGCGGCCTCCCAGGCGGCGTTGGCCGGGGGACAGTAGCCGCATTGGGAGTTGGTGAAGCCCTCGAGAATGACGAAGCGCTGGCTGGCGAAAACGGCCAGAGGGAGCAACAATAACACAATAGCTATCTTACGCATCGAGTGTCCTTTCTGTTTGAGGATAATTCTCCATATGCGCATATCATTTATACCCTAAGCGGTCCGTCTTGTCAAGCGCCTCAGACGGCGGGGTCGGTGTCGATCGTTGCGCAACGACGATGACGCCGCAGTGTTCACGGGCCGGGAACGGCGGCTGCGGCTCAGCGGTCCGCCGGTCCCGAACGCTGCTCGTCTAGCCCACACCGCCCCCGCCACCACGATAACCCATTCGGCGGCGGAAGAAAAGGCCGTCGTCAAGCTGCGGCGGGCGGCGCGGCAACGGCTCCGCCGCCGACGGTCAGGCCGACGCTCGCCGCAGTTGTCGGCATCATCGCCGGTCTGTTAAGATATTTCCGGGCGCGAGTTCTTCGCACCCCTGCCAATCCAGGAGGTTCCGGCCATGAAGCACACCGTTCTGATCACGATGATCATGCTGAGCGTCTGTCTCGTCGGTTGCGGCGAGGAGGACGACTGGCAGGCGGTCTACGACGCCTACCAGGTCGAAATGGCCGAGGACAACGCGGCCGTGATACCCTTGATCGAGGGTTTCGCCGACGTCGTCAAGGCCCTGCGCACCAAAGACCCCGCCGTCATTCCCGATCTGGCCGACGATTTGATCATCGACGCCGGAGACTACCAGGAGCGGCGGCGCCGGCTGCTGGAGAGCAGCGAGGGTGCCGAATTCGACCTCGAGGCCCTGCGGTTGTTCGAGAAGGAAAAGCGGGCCGTGCTCCAGGGTTTCGCTGAACTCATCCAGGGCTACGTCATTTTCCTGGACAATTTCGACTACGATCCGGCCAACGAGGATGCCATTCCCGGCATGCACGAGCTCAAGCTCGATACCTATTGCGACAAGGTCATCGAAGAGGCCGAGCGCCTGGAGAAGCAGTATTCTCAGGCTCAGCGCCAGCTGAATTCGGTGCTGCTCGACGAAGGGATCGAGCTGCAATGAACAGGAGTCCCATCGCGCCGATCCTGCTGGGTTTGCTGGTGCTGCTGTTGCTCGGCTGCGCCGAGAGCGACTACCAGCAGCTGGCGCGCTATAAGCGCGAGTTGGAGCCTATCGAGGAGCGGATGCAGGAACTGCTGGATACCTTTCGCGGAGCCGCCCTGGCCCTCGGTGAAGGTTACGGTCCCCGGCTGCCCCTGGAGCCCGCCCGCGGCCGCGAATTACTCACCGAGGCCCGCGGTCTGTCCCGGCGGCTGACGGCGGTGGAGACGCCGCCGGCCGCCTCTGCGGTGGCCGAGGTCAAAGGCGCGGCGGCGGCGAGCCTCATCGCGGCCTGGGAGGACCTCGACGCTTTTCTCCACCGCTGGGCCGATCGGGTCCCCGGACCCGGAGCGGATACCGCCGCGGTGCGGTTGGAGGCCGACGAACTCAGCGCTTTCGTCGCCCAGCGGGAGGCCGTCGAGGCCGCCTTCACCATGGCGCGGCGTCGGCTCGAAGAAGGCGCTCTGGCCCTGGCCCGAGCCATCCTGGCCTCCCGGGGCGAGGATTCGTAAAACCCAGTTAAGCCGACTCAGGCAAACTCGGCGGCTGAACGTCCACCAGCACCGGCCGCCGGAGTGACTCCCCTGGACACGGGCCCGATTTTTTACATACGTCGATTAAGCGCCGCCGGAACCGGCACGGTTTTTGCACCGTCAGCGACGCTTGATCGTCCGGCAAGCGTCGCTTCCGCAAAAACCGTGCCGGTTCCGGCGGCAGCGGCGCGCAGGCGCCGGTATTCTCGCCGGCGGCCGTCCCGGGTCGCTGTCCGACTGCTTGGTTGATCGAAAGGGGTCAGTGTGCGCTATCGTCTCAACAAGGTGGGTCCCGGGGGGTATTTCCGCCTGGCTTTCTTCATCGGCTGGGTGGTTTGGGCCGTTCTGCTGCTGGTGGTTTTTGTTTTCTACCTTTTCGACACCGCCGTCCACGGTTATTCGCTGCACCAGTTCCTGGAGATGCTCCTGGGCACGATCATCGGTCCGCCGTTGTTGTCGCTGATCACGGCGGGTCTGGGCCTGGTCGTCGTCCGGATGTACAACCGGCTGGCCCGCAAGCGGCCGCTGGTGCTGGAGTTGGACCTGGTCGAGGAAGAGGCGGACGCTAGCGAAGGGGAGTAGCGGTTGCGGATCGTGCTCTACTACCATTCGGTGATGCCGGTCAGCAAGTACGGCGGCTCCCAGCGCGTGGTGATGTGGCTGGGCCGCGGCTTGGCCGAGCTGGGCCACCACGTCTACCTGATGAGCTTTCCGGGTTCCCGGGCCGATTTCGCCGAGTGTATCTGGGTCAGCAATCAGCGCGACCTGGTGCGCAAGCTGCCCGCCGACGCCGAAGTTGTCCACCTGCGTTCCAATCCCGAGCTCGAGTTCCCGCGCCCCGTGTTGGTAACCATCGGCGGTAACTACTCCGACGGCCGCCGCTTCCACCCCGACACCGTCTTCCTCTCCCGCTCCCACGCCCGCCGCCATTACGCCCGCCGCTTCGTCTACAACGGCCTGGACCCGACGGACTACGAGTTCCGCCCTGCTCCCGCGGGCTACCTGCTGTTTTTATCCAAGGTGCGCTGGAAGGTCAAGGGCGTCCACTGGGCCCTCGAGGTGGCCCGCCGCACCGGGTTGCCCCTGATCGTCGCCGGGGGTTGGCGGCCGACGCTGCGGCGCAACGTCCGCTTCGTGGGCATGGTGGGCGACGAGCGCAAGCGTGAGCTGTTGGCCGGCGCCCGGGCCCTGATCTTTCCCACCCTCTGGCCCGAGCCCTTCGGCAACGTCGTCACCGAGGCCCTGGCCGCCGGCACCCCGGTGATCACCACCAACAACGGCGCCATGCCCGAGCTGGTCACCGAAGAGGTCGGCTTCCGCTGCGATTCCGTCGAGGAGATGGTGGCCGCCGTCGGCCGCCTGGACGAGATCGCCCCCCGCGCCTGCCGCCGCCGCGTCGAGGAGCATTTCAACCACCGCCGCCTGGCCGCGGATTATCTGGAACTGTACCGGTTGCTGCTGGAACGGGGGACGATCCTCGAGCCGGGTGAGGAACCGCCCCGGGCCCCCGTCGACGGACTGCGCTGGTGATTGGTGAGCCGATGGAAACCGCCGTCTGGAGCCTCGTCGGACTGATCGTCTTCGTCTACCTGGGCTATCCCCTGCTGATCGCCCTCATCGGCCTGCTGCGCGACTACCGCCCGCCGACGCGCAGCGCCGACCCGCCCACCCTGGCCCTGTTGATCCCGGCCCACAACGAGGCCGCCGTCATCGCCGACAAGCTGGCTAACTGCCGGGAGCTGGACTACCCGGCGGAACGCATCGAGGTGATCGTCATCAGCGACGGCTCGACGGACGGCACCGACGAGATCGTCCGGCGCTGCGCCGCCCAGAGCGGGGACCGGCGGATCCGCCTGATCCGCCAGGAACCCCGGGAGGGCAAGGTCAACGCCCTCAAGCGGGGTATCGCCGAAACCACGGCCGGGATCATCTGCTTCTCCGACGCCAATTCCCGCTACGAGCCCCAGGCCCTGCGCCGCCTGGCCGCCGCCTTCGCCGACCCCGAGGTCGGCTGCGCCTGCGGGCGCCTGCGGCTGGCCGGGACCCGGGACTCGGGAACGGCCCACGGCGAAGGCCTCTACTGGCGCTACGAGGATTTCATCAAGTCCGCCGAGAGCCGCTCCGGTTCAATGTTGATGGGCGCCGGGACCATCTACGCCGCCCGCCGGGAGCTGATCCCCGACGTCCCCGCCCATCGGGCCGACGACTCCCTGGTACCCCTGGGGATCGCCCTGACCGGCCGCCGCGTGGTCTGGGTCCCCGACGCCGTGGCCGTCGAGCGTACCGCCGCGTCCGCCGATGAGGAGTTTCGCCGCAAGGTGCGGATGATCAGCCACGACTTCGGCGGCTACTTCTACCTCGGCGGTTGCTGGCGGCGCCCCTCGATCGGCTTCAAGCTGCTGTTCCACAAGCTGCTGCGCTGGCTGGTGCCCGTCTTCTACCTGGCCGCCCTCGGCCTGGCCCTGCCGACGGCTCTGGCCGGTAACCTCGCCATGAGCGTCGTCGCCGCGGTCCTCGGCGGTGGATTGCTCTGGGGTCTGGCCGCCTGGTGGGCGATGGCCCGTGGCCGGCGACCGCGAAGCCTGCCCGGACGGTTGCTCGCCCTGCCCGGCCATTTCGTCATGGTCAACACCGCTGCGCTGGCCGGCATCTGGCGCTCGCTGGCCGTCGGCAGTCCGGCCACCTGGCAGACCGCCGACAGCGCCCACGGGGAGCTCGGCGATGACTGAATTCTCGCCCACCCCCGACAGCCGGGCCGCCCGCAGCTTCTACGATCGCAGCGAGCCGCCCGAGGGCGGACGCACAGCCCTGGCTCACGGCCCCGGCCGCGGTTTGCGCTCGGCGGTTCTCGAGCCCGTACGCCGGCTGCGCGACGAGCTGCTGGGCGGGCTGGCCACGGTACGCCTGCTCGAGCTGGGCTGCGGTTACGGTGACGACCTGCTGCGCCTCGCCGAGCGCGGCGCCCGGGCCGTGGGCGTCGACTTCGCCTTCGAGCGGCTCCGGCGCGTACCTCAACGGGCACGGGGCGACTACGTCGTGGCCTGCGCCGACTGCCACCGGCTGCCCTTTCCCGCGGCGACCTTCGGGATCGTCTTCGGCGAGGCCGTCCTGGCCCACCTGGACCGGCGGCGTGCCCTGGCCGAGACCCGGCGCGTTCTCGTCGACGGCGGCCGCCTGCTGCTGATCGAGCCCCTGAATCGCCATCCCCTGCTGCGCCTCTACCGCCGTCTGGCCATGCGCCGTGGCGAGGTGGTAAGCTACCTAGACTGGAACGAGCTGGACGCCGATCACCTCGGCGGCGGCTACCATCTCCTACCCGTCGGGCTCTGCTCCGTCCTGCTGCTGCCTCCCGCCGCCCTGGGCCTCGACGGTCGCTTCTGGCACGGGCTGGCCCGCCTGCTCTCCCGTTTCGATGCCTGGCTGTTCCGCCGCAGCGCCTGGGCGCGACGCCACGCCTGGATCGCCCTGGCCCACTACCGCCGGAGCCCGCGATGAGCCGCCGCGCCGATCTCGACCGACGGCGACGCTTCTTCGCCCGGGCCCCCGGAGCCGCCCGCCTGGGCGGGCTGGCCCTCGGCGAAGCCGCCGGGCGCCCCCATGCCTTGACCGAACTGCGCCGCCGCTGGCGGAAGGCCCTCGAACCCCTGGACGGTCGCCGGGTGCTCGAACTCGGTTGCGCCGCCGGCGGTGAACTGGCCTACCTCACCGGACGCGGCGCCCGAAGCGTCGGCCTCGAACTGACCGCGGCCCGCCTCGAATCGACCTCCGCCGTCGCCCCCGCGGCCGTCCTCGTCGTCGGCGACGCCGAACGACTGCCCTTCGCCGCCGCGACCTTCGACCGCGTCGTCGGTAACTCCGTCCTCCTGCACCTCGACCGCCGTCGGGCCTTCGCCGAGCTGGAGCGCGTCCTGGCTCCCGGAGGACGGGCCGTCTTCCTCGAACCCCTCGACGCCCACCCCCTGCTGCGCCTCTACCGGAGCTTACTCGCCCGGCGCCGAGGATTGGTCGACTACCCGAGTCCGGCCGAGCTGGCCCGACCGTACCGGCTGGAATTGGTCGAGCTCTCCTGCTGGTACCTGACGGCGGCCCTGCCCGTGCTCGCCGCGCGGCCGCCCGGCCGCCTGCCCCGCCCCGGGTTGACAAAACTGCTGGGCCGTCTCGACGAGCGGCTGTTCCGCCGCGCCGGTTGGCGCCGCCGGGCCTGGCTGGCCCTGGCCGTCTACCGCAAACCCGGCGACCTTTGACAACCGCCGCCGCAACCAACCTCGGCGCCGGGTCTACACCCGGCCGGAACCGGCACGGTTTTTGCGGAGGCGAAACCGCCCCGCCGTTCGCAGCGTCGCCGAGATGCAAAAACC
>WJLX01000161.1 GCA_014728225.1 Candidatus Coatesbacteria bacterium
CTGTTTTATTCGTGGGCGAACGCAACATCGGCCCGGTTCCTGCGGAGGCCGTATGGAGAATTTCTGGCTCTACATCGCGGTGGGCTTTGTCGCCCAGTTCATCAACACCAGCCTGGGGATGGCCTTCGGGGTAACCTCGAACGCCTTCCTGCTGTCGCTCGGCCTGCCCCCGGACGTAGCCAGCGCCAGCGTCCACCTGGCCAAAGCCGGCACCGGCATCGCCTCGGCGGCCAGCCATCTCTACCACGGCAACGTCAATAAACAGCTCGTCTACCGTCTGGTCTTCACCGGGATGGCCGGCGGCGTCCTGGGCGCCATGTTGCTGACCTCCTTCCCCGCCGAGACGCTGAAGCCCCTGGTGGGACTCTACCTGTTGATCATGGGCGGGCGCATCCTCGTCAAGGCCTGGCGCTACAAGGAAGAGAGTGAGCGGGAGCCGCTGCCCCGACCCCTGCTGCCCCTGCTGGGCGCCTTCGGCGGCTTCTTCGACGCCCTCGGCGGCGGCGGTTGGGGACCCATCGTCACCACCAGCCTGCTCTCCGACGGCCACGAGCCCCGCTACGTCGTCGGCTCCGTCAACACCGCCGAATGCTTCGTCGCCCTGGCCCAGGCGGTCACCTTCCTGCTGCTGATCGGAATCGACTACTGGGAGATCATCGTCGGCATGCTGATCGGCGGGGTGGCGGCGGCCCCGCTGGCCGCCTGGTTGACCAAAAAGCTCAAGGCCCGGCCGCTGATGTTCATCGTCGGCGGTCTGGTTGTCCTGATGAGCCTGCGAACCATCTGGTTGTCCCTTGAGAGCTTGCTCGCCTGAAGCTGGTAGCGTTTTGGCGGAAGATTGTCGTCTCGATCATTGGTGGACTGAATAACTCTCTTTGCGAGCGATATGTAGGATGGCGGCATTCTTATTGGCTGGCAATGCTTATTCAACCGCGATTGTGGAACATAAATACCCATACACCCCGCAATGGCGGGGTGTAATTACACGTTATGCCTGTTTGCGGGTCGTGGTAAAGAAATAATTACCACATTATCTGTGTATATAACACAAATTTTATTTTATAACGCAGAAAAGCACGATAAATACTGGACAGTTTTATTGTCCAGTATTACACTCGCCTTTGTCAAGATAGCAGCGGAGGCGGCTGTGCCCGCATCAATCTGGTCCTTCGTCCTCGTCGGCTTCGCCGCCCAGCTCATCGACGGCTGCCTGGGGATGGCCTACGGCGTCAGCTCCAACACCTTTCTCCTTTCCCTCGGGTTGCCGCCGGCGACGGCCTCGGCTGCCGTTCACGTCGCCGAGGTCGGCACGACCGGCATCAGCGGTCTCTCCCATCTCTGGTTCAAGAATATCGATGCCAAGCTGCTCCGGCCCCTGGTGATCACCGGGGTGGCCGGCGGCGTCATCGGCGCCTATGTGTTGGTCAACCTGCCGGCGGAGTACATCAAGCCCATCGTTTCAGTGTATCTATTGGCCATGGGCGTCCGGATAATCGTGCGGGCGATCCGGGAGCGCAGGGCAACCGAAGAGGATCGCCGGCGGATGAACGAGAAGCGTCGCACGGACCGGCGATTTTTGTCCGTGCTGGGCGCCGTCGGTGGTTTCTGCGACGCCGTCGGCGGCGGTGGTTGGGGGCCCGTCGTCACCACCACCCTGCTGGCCAACGGCCACGAGGGCCGCTACGCCGTCGGCACCGTCAATACCGCGGAGTTCTTCGTCACCCTGGCCCAGGCCGTCGCTTTCATCTGCACCACCTCGATCATCACCGACCACTGGAAGATCATTCTCGGCCTCCTCGGCGGTGGACTGGTCGCCGCCCCGTTGGCCGCCTGGCTGGTCAGTCGGATCCCCCGGCTGAAGATGCTGTACATCGTCGGCGCCGTCATCACCCTGCTGAGCATCCGCAACATCTGGCTGGCCGTCGAGTCGTTCACCCGGTAGCGTCAGCGGTCGGCGACGGTCGGTGTCAAAAGCCTCCCCGGTTGGGGAGGCTCTCTTTGCTGGTAATCGTCATCCGAGGTGTCGCCCGCACTACAACGAGTCGACAACCATCGATAATCCCCGTCGTCATTCCAGGATCATCGTGTTCAGGACGATCAGCGCCCCCGACGGGTGAACAAGGGCGGGGATCACGCCGGGTATCCCCCGCGGTCACCACAGATCCGGCCGTAATGGTTCGGCCGACGTTCAGCGAATAGGTCGTTGCCGCTGGAAAGGGTCTTGTCGGCGGCGGCGGCGGGATCAACGTCCATCAGGAACAACTCTTCCCGGTCGTCCGGCGCCCGGTGCAGCAGTGAGCCGTCGGGGGCGACGATCTGGCTGGAGCCGATAAACGACAGTCTTTCGCCCCGTCGGAACTCGGAGCCCGTCCGGTTGGCCGTCACGGCGAAGATCCGGTTCTCCAGGCAGCGGGTCAGCATGGCCCGGGGGCAGTGGGGCAGGACGAGGTTGGCGGGGTGACAGACGATCCGGGCGCCCTCGAGGGCCAGGCAGCGCATGGTCTCCGGATAGATCCAGTCGAAGCAGATCATCAGGCCCAGCTCGGCGCCGGCGGCGTTGACGCTGTGTGGGGGTTCGTCCCCGGGCTGGAATAGCTCGTCCTCGAAGCCGAACAGGTGCAGCTTGCGGTAGCGGTCGACCAGACCGTCGGGACCGACGAGGACGGCGCTGTTGTAGTAAACGTCGCCGGCGCGCTCGGCCAGGCCGCAGACGTAGTGGGCGCTGGTTTCGCGAGCCAGGGTGGTCAACAGCTCCGTGGTCGGTCCCGCGGCGGGCTCGGCGGAACGGGCCAGCAGCTCCGGCTCCAGGCAGTAGCCGCTGACGGCCAGCTCGGGCAGCACGACGAGGTCGGCTTGGCGGCCGGCGAGGAAATCGGCCAGTCGGCGGCGGTTGAGCTCGGGCTCGCCCAGCCGGGGTTCGAACTGCAGATAACCGATCTTCACGCGAAGTCCTTTATTGCATATAGCCGATGGAGCGCAACTGGTCGCGCTCGGCTTCGCTCAAGCCGTCGGCCTGAGCGGCGGCGTAGTGGGGGTTGTAGCGCTCCAGCAGGTAACCGCACCGCTGTTGGTAGGCGTTCCAGGCTGCGAGCAGCTCCTCGCGCAGCTCGGGGTACACCGCGGCGACATTGTAACGCTGCTCGGTGTCCGAGGGCAGGTAGAGCTCCACCAGCGGTTCGGCATCCATGTTCTCGATGATCAACCGGCCCTCGTCGGCAATGACGGTGCCCTCACGGCCCATGAAGCCGATGTTCTCGGCGTAGATGTAACGTTCCCCGGCGGGTTGGTCCTGCAAGGGCCGGGCCAGGGTGGCCTCCTCGTCGTACTCGAGGTCGAGACCCGTGAGGATGGTGGGGTAGAGATCGGTCAGGCCGACGGGGAATCGGCGGACGGAACCGTCGTCGAAGACCCCCGGCCAGCGGACAACCAGGGGCACACGGATCTGTTCGTCGTAGACGCTGGTGGCGTGTCCGACTTCCTCGTGCTCCCAGAGGGCCTCGCCGTGGTCGGCGGTGTAGAAGACGATGGTGTTGTCAAGGGCGCCGCCGGCCTCGAGGGCGTCGAGCATCCGGCCCAGGATCTCGTCCTCGTAGCGCACCTCGGCGGCGTACAGGGCCCGGATCTGCTCCCGTTCCGCCGTAGGCGCGCCGCCGACGCCGGCCTCCCGACGTTCGCCGACATAGTTGAGACCGGAGGATTCCTCATAGGGACCCGAGTAGTCGTTGTCGGGAACGTAGCGCAGCGGCGGGGTGTAGGGGCAGTGGGGGTCGAAGAGGTGGACGTAGGCGTAGACGCCGCCCTCCGGGGGCAGTTCGCCGGCCAGCTCGACGGCGGTCTCGTTGGGAATCGTTTTGAGCCGCCGCAGGTCGACCTCGGTCAACCAGAGGGACAGCCGGTGGAGCAGGACCAAGTAGAGGGGGGCGTTGAAGTCGGGCCACCAGACGTTGAGATTGCCCAGCTTGGCCGTGGTGTGGTACATCCAGTTGGCGTAGCTGTCGAAGCCCCGGTAGTGGCCGGAGTGGGTGGTGATCACCCCGTTGCAGAACAGGCCCCAGGTGGTGTAGCCGGCGGCGTTGAGTTTCTCCTGGAGCGTTTCGACGGGGGGCAAAGGCTTGGTCACTCCGACGCCGTGAACGGCCGGTTCCAGTCCGGTGAACAGGCTGCTGACCGAGGGCAGGGTCCAGTTGCTGGGGGAGTAGCAATACTCGAAGCGCACCCCCTTTGCGGCCAGTCGGTCGAGGTTGGGTGTCGGCGCCGGGCCGCCGTAGGTCGAGGCGTAATCGGCCCGGTGGGCGTCGGAGACGATCACCAGCACGTTGGGCCCCGGCGGGTCCTCCGGGGGCCTGGTGTAGTCGAAACCGCCCAGGGCGGTGGTGTAGAGGATGATCGTCGCCGGCAGGGCCGCGGCGAGGAGGATGCCGGCGATCCGGGAGGACCATTTGATCAGTCGGGGCAGCTTGAGGGCCGCCCAGAGCGTGGCGGCGCCGATGAGCAACCCGCCGAGGATGGTCACCCAGGTGTCCCAGCGGGCGTACTGCGCGGCGTAGTTGGGCAGGGCCAGGACTACGGCGTTGACGAAAGCCACCGAGCCGAAGCCGATGAAGCGGCGTCGGCCCTCGCTCAGACGACCGATCAGGGGAAGCAGCCAGGCGGCCGGGACGCCGACGACGAGGGCGCAGAAGGCGCCGATCAGGGGGATGTAGGTCGCCGCACCGACGTAGAACAGCAGATGAGCTTGGCCGCCGCTGCCCAGGGTGTCGACGGCGATGGCGCTGCCGGGCTCGAAGAGCAGACAGCGCAGGTAGAAGAACAGGGCGAAGAGGTAGCTGACCAGCACGCCGAAGAGGACCAGCCGCAGGGTTCGGCGCCAGAACGTCGACCCGGTTTCGGCGGTCTGTGCGGTTTTCGTTGTCGAGTTTCCGCTCATCGAACTCCCTTCGTGGTCACTGCATGTAGCCGATCGCCCGCAGCTGCTCGATCTGCGCCGGGCTCAGCTCTTCGATATCCTCGGTAGCGTAGGGGTTGAAGCGTTCGGTGATTCTAGCACACCGTTCGAGGTAGGCGGTCCACAGCTCGAGTAATTCAGCGACCAGCTCCGGTCGCTCCGCCGCCAGATCAGCGGTCTGACCGTAATCGTCGGCGGCGTAGAGTTCGTAGCCCGCGGGGTCATCGAGGGGGTCCATGATCAGCCGTCCCCGGGGGGCGATGACCGTGCCCTCGGCGCCGTAGTGACCGAGGTTATGGGCGTAGATCACCCGGTTCGGATCGACGGGCTCCTGCAGCGGTTGGGCCAGAGTGGCCTCGGTGTTGTAATCGATACCCAAGCCGCTCAGGATGGTGGCGTAGACATCGGTCAACGAGACCGGATCGTGGCGGATATCACCGCCCTCGAATTGACCCGGCCAACAGGCGACCAGGGGCACATGGATCTGCTCGTCATACAGGCTGGTGGCGTGTCCGAGTTCCTCGTGCTCCCAGAGGGCCTCGCCGTGGTCACCGGTATAGAAGACGACGGTGTTCTCCAGGGCGCCGCCGGCCTCCAGCCGATCCAGCATCTCACCCAGCACCCGGTCGGCGTAGCGGATCTCCCCTTGATAGAGCCGGCGCAGTTGCCGCCGCTCCTCGAGGGGGGTTTCGTCCTTGGCGCCCTCGAGCCGGAGCGGAACGTAGTGCAGACCGGAGTACTCCTCGAGAGGGCCGTGGTAATCATTGTCCGGAATCAGTTCCGGCGGCGGGGCGAAGGGATAGTGGGGGTCGAACAGGTGAACGTAGGCGTAGACGCCGCCCTCCGGCGGCAGCTCGCCGGCCAGCTCCACGGCGGTTTCGTTGGCCACGGCCTTGATGTGCTGCAGATCCAGATCGAAGAGCATATGCATCGCCATCTGGACAAACGCCAGATACAGGGGGCCGTCGTAGCCCATGATGTTGTACTGGATGCCGAAGGTGGGGATGTTGAGGTAGGACCAGTTGCTGTAGGTGTCGAAGCGGCGGTAGTGTCCGGTGCGATGGTTGACCACCTCGTTGGAATGCAGGGCCCAGGTGGTGTAGCCGTTCGCGGCGAGGAGTTCCTGCAGGGAGACCAGCGGGGCGAGGTTTTTCTGCAAGCCGACCCGGTGCACCGCCGGCTCCAGGCCGGTGAACAGGCTGCTGATCGAGGGCAGGGTCCAGTTGCAGGGGGCGTAACAGCGTTCGAAGCTGACGCCGCGCTCTGCCAGGCGTTCTAGGTTGGGCGTCGGCGCCGGCCCGTCGTAGAGGGAGCAGTAATCGGCCCGGTGCGCGTCGGAGACGATCACCAGGATGTTGGGGCCCGGCGATTCCTCCGGCGGGGGCGGGTAGGCCTGGTACCCCAGACCGAAGAGGTAGAGGACGAGGTAGAGCAGCACGGCCAGGCCGAGCAAGCCGCCGGCGATCCGGCGGGCCCAGAGTTCGATCCGCGGCCAGCGGCGCGCAATGAAGACCGCCGCCGCGCCGATCAGCAGTCCACCGGCCAGGACCACCAGGGAAAAGGGAGCCCGGTAGGCGTAGCTGTAATGGGGCAGGGCCAGCACGCCGCCGTTGACCGCGGCGATGACGACCAGGCCGATGAAGTCCAGCCTGTCGGCGTTCAAGCTGTCGCCGCGGCGGAGCTTCTTTACGAGCGCGACGCCGCCGCTGTACAGGGCGCCGATGAACAGGGCCGCCAGGGCGCCGATCAGCGGCATCCAGGTCAGGATCCCGGTATAGAACAACAGGCTGTGGAAGCCCTCCGAACCCAGGCTGTGCGCATATACGGCCGGGGTGGGATTGATCCAGCGCAGCAGGTAGTAGAAGACGGTGAAACAGTAACTGACCAGAACCCCGAACAGGAACAAGCGCAGGGTCCGGCGGAAGAAACCCCGAGCGCCGGCGGAGGGAAGTTCATGTTCGAGCTTGGTTCGCGGGACCATCCATTCCTCCAGGTTACTGTAGATAGCCGATGCTGCGCAGCCGTTCGAGCTGAGCCTGCTCCAGTTCGGTGTCGGCGGCGTGATAATGGGGGTTGTGACGCAGCCCCAGCTCGGTGCAGCGCTCCAGGTAGTCCTCCCAGGCGCGTCTCAGGCTGTCGCGCAGGGCCGGATAGGTGTCGCCGACCTCGTTGAGCTGCGCCTGGTCCTCGGCCAGGTAGAGCCGCTCCACCCCGTTATTCAAGCCGAGGACCAGGGTGGCCTCCGCGCTGATTACGGCGCCGTGGTAGCCGAGCTTGTGGGCGTAAACCAGGCGCTCGCCGGCGGGTTCTTCCCAGAGGGGGTGCGCCAGGGTGGCCCGCCGTTCGTAGTCGACGCCCAGGCCCTCGAGCACCGTGGGGTAGATGTCGCTGAGCGAGACCGGATCGGCCCGGCGCAGTCCGCCCTCCAGCCTGCCGGGCCAGTAGACGACCAGCGGGACATGGATCTGCTCGTTGTAGGTGCTGGAAGAATGGCCCAGGCAGCCGTGTTCCCAGAAGGCCTCGCCGTGATCGGCGCCGTAGAAGACTACGGTGTTGGCCGCGGCGCCGCTGCGTTCCAGTTCCTCGAGCATCCGGCCCAGCACCCAGTCCTCGTAGCTGATCTCCCCGCGGTAGAGCCGCCGGATCTGCTCCTGCTCCGCGGCGGTGACCTCCGCCGAACACCATTGAGTACCGTGACTGGTGAAGATGCTGGTTCCCGTTTCGTAGGGGCCCTCGTAGTCGTTGGGGGGAATGAACCGCGCCGGCGGGGCGTAGGGTTCATGGGGATCGAACAGATGCACGTAGGCGAAGACGCCGCCCGCGGGCGGCAGCTCGCCGGCCAGCTCTATGGCCAGTTCGTTGGGTACCCGCTTGAGATGCTGCAGATTGAGTTCGGCGACGGACAGACTCAAGCGTCCGATTATCCTCATATAGAAAATATCGTGCAGGTTGCAGTGGATGGCGCCCAGGACGTCCATGCTCCCCAGGTTGGCGGTGGAGTGGTACTTGTAGTTGACGTAGTCGTTGAAGCCCTGGTAGTGGCCGCTCCACTGGGTGATGTTATCGTTGCAGAACAGGCCCCAGGTGGTGTAGCCTCGTTCGCGCAGCCGGCCCTGCAGGGTCGGCAGGCCGGCCTGCGGTGCCGTCCAAGTCACCTGATGCACCGCTGGTTCCATCCCGGTGAACAGACTGCTGACCGATGGCAGGGTCCAGTTGCAGGGCGAGTAGCAACGCTCGAAGCAGACCCCCCGTTCGGCCAGGCGCTCCAGGTTGGGAGTCGGTGCGGGTCCGCCGTAAACCGAGGCCCAATCGGCCCGTTGAGCATCGGCGATGATGACCAGGATATTGGGTCCCGGGGTTTCTTTGGCGGGCTCGCTGTAAGCCATCCGGCCCAGCCCCAGATAGAAGAAGCCGAGGTAGGTCAACAGCAGCAGACCCAGCAGCGCGCCGGCAATCCGCCGGGCCGGTTTCTCTATCCGCTCTTTCTTCCAGGCCAGCATGAGCAGCCCCGTCCCGATGATCAAGCCTGCGCCCAGGACTACCCAGGTCTTCGCCGAACCGTACATGAAGGCGTAGGTGGGCAGAGCCAGCACGACGGCGTTGCAGGCGGCGACGACCGTCAGGCCGATCCTTTCCCAGACCTCGTCGTCGACCTTGCTGAAGATCGCTGACAGCCCGGTGACCAGCGCTCCGATTACCAGGGCGCAGACGGCGCCGATGAGGGGGATCAGCGTCGCCGCGCCGATGATGAAGGCAGCCCGGGTGAAACCGTTGTTGCCCAGGGTCTGGGGATGGATCGAGCCGCCGGGAACGGCCGGGGAGAACAGATAATAAAAGACCGTAAAGCAGAGGCTGACCAGCACCCCGAACAGCACCAGGCGGAAGGTCTTGCGCCAGTATTCCTTGAAGGTCATCTCTCTCCTGACTGTCGGCTCGACGGCGGTTCCTCTTCCTCGGTCAAGGCCCTCGAGTCCGCCACGACGGCGGTCCTTCCACAGAAGCATACAGTCCAGCAAGAACCGTGCCGAAGCGTTGAGTCTCGGCTGCCGCAGGCGGCTCACGGCCGTCGGCGCCGTTTTGCCCTTGCGTTTTTCGCCGCTCCGGGGTGATTATCTCACCGCTGCGCGGCCCTCGCCGGGTGAATCCGCCCCGACGCGCTGTGTTAGAATGGGCCTTCCCCCGCCCCGCCCAAGGACGACCATGTACGACGGACTGACCCTCGGAGCCTACCTTGAGGCCTGGCGCCCCTTTCTCAGCGGCGCCCGGCTGCTCGACGTCGTTCAGCTCGACGCCGTCGACCGCCGGACCAACAAGGCCCTGGAGAACGACCTGCGCGACGGCGAGGCCCTGGTGATCGGCCTGGCCAACGGGCGGGAGGAACGGGAGTTGGTCTTCGCCGTTCCGGGGCGCTACGCCGGACTGTTCCTTTGGGAGGATGTCCGCCTGCGGCGGAGCAAGCCCCAGAGCCGCCGACGGGCCGGCGAGCTGGCCTATCTCAAGCGCCTGCTCTGTGGGGATCGCATCAGCACGGTGCGGCAGCACGGCCGGGACCGCCTGGTCGATTTCGTACTCGATGGCAGCGATGAACTCGGCGAGCCCCGCCGGACCACGGCGACCTTCATGCTGACGGGGCGGCGGGCCAATCTGGTGCTGCGCCGCGACGGCGAGGTCTTCCGTTCCTGGCGTCCCGGCGTGCGCTACGGCGAGCCGTTCAAGGCGCCGCCCGGCGGCGTGGACGGTCTGGGTGAGTTCCTGCGGCGGCGGCGGTCCGGGGAGTTCGAGCCCCGGCGTAAACGCTCCCTGGCCGGCGAGCTGGTCGCCCGGGTCGACGGCTTCTCCTTCCGCGCCGTCGAGGAGCTGTTCCGCCGTCTCGGACTGTCGGGCGACGTCGCCTTCGGCGAGCTCGACGACGAGACCCTGGACCGCCTGGCCGCCGCCGGGGACGCCCTGTTGGCTGAACGGGGCGCGGTGCGCATCTACGCCGAGCCCGGCGTCCTCTCCTGCCTGCCGCTGACGGGTCTCGGCGCCGGCCGACCGGCGACCCGGGAGGACGAAGCCGCCGTAGTGGCCGAGCACGAGCGCCGGGTGCGGCGCGAGCGGTTGACGGCCGCCCTGGGCGACGTGCTGGAGCGCCTGGCCGGGCGCAAGCGCAAGCTGCGCGCCGACGCCGTCGCCGCCGTCGACAAGGCCGAGAACGCCGACGAGCTCCAGACGGCGGGGCAGTTGCTGCTGGCCCGGCCCAACGTCAAGGCCCCGGCGACGGCGGAGTTCGAGTTGCCCGACGGCGGCGTCGTCGAGTTGGATCCGGACAAGAGCTGGCTGGCCAACGCCCAGGAGCTGTTCGAGCGCGCCAAGCGCTACCGACGGGCTCGGGATTACGCCGCCAAGCTGGAGCGGCGGGCCGCCAAACTGGAGCGCGACTATGCAGAGGCCGCCGCCGCCCTGGAAGCCGACGCGCCCCTCGAGCGGGCCGCCGAAGTCTACCGCCGCTGGTGCGACGGCGCAGAAGGTGACGACAGGGGCCGGGGCGACCTGCCGGCCAAGGTCGGCCACCGCAGACTGCCCGGCGGTTTCGAGCTCTACTGGGGCCGCGACGGCAAGAGCAACGAGTTCGTCACCTTCAAGCTGGCCCGTCCCGGCGACGTGTGGTTCCACGTCCAGCAGGGTCCCGGGGCCCACGTGATCGTCAAGCGACCCCGGCGCGAGGCCCAACTGCCGCCGGCGGTCATCGAGCGCGCCGCCCGCACCGCCCTGCGCCACTCCAAGATGCGCACCTCGAGCCACGTGCCGATCGTCTACACCGAGCGGCGCTACGTCCGCCACCGGCGGGGCGCGCCGGGGGCCGTCTTCTACGAGCGCGAGAAGGTGATCTCCCTCGACGGCGATTTCTGAGCCGTTTGTAGCGGAACCGGCGCCGCCGCGACGGCGCAATTGCAAACCTGGCCCCGCGGCCGGGTGTTGTTCAGCCCTCCACCAGGCGCCGCACCAGGACGCGCAGCTTGCGCTGGTTGCGCGCCAGGGTGAAGCGCCGCAGCACGGTCCGCCGCCCGCGGGCCGCCAGGCGCCGGGCCCTTTGCGGCTCCCGCAGCAAGCGCTCCAGGGCGTCGGCCAGGCGGAGGTGGTCCCCCGGCGGGACCAGCAGGCCGTCGACGCCGTCGGTGATGATCTCCGGGATGCCGCCGGCGGCCGCGCCGACGACGGGGCGCTCCAGGGCCAGGGACTCGATGACGATCCGGCCGAAGGGCTCGAAGTCGCTGGGTACGGCCACGGCGTCGGCCAGGCCGAGGTAGGGCCGGACGTCGGCAACGAAGCCGGTGCGGACCAGCCCGTCGGCCAGGCCGGTCTCGGCGACGACGGCGGCGAAATCGGCGCTGCTGCCGGGGTGGATGTCCTCCTGCAGCTCGCCGACGACGAGGAGCTTGACGTCGTCCAGGCCCCGGCGCCGCAACTCGGCCGCGGCGCGCAAGACCAGGTCCGGGCGCTTCCAGGGCACGATCCGGCCGCAGAAGACCACCACTCGGCAATCCTCGAGCCCCAGGCTCCGGCGCAGGGCCGGAGCGGGGGGGCGGGGGGCGAAGCGCGCCGGATCGACGCCGTTGTAGATGAGGAAAGTCTTGTCGGGACGCCGCCGTCCCCGGGGGAAGCAGCGTTCCAGCACCGCCCGGCTGATGACCACGAAGGCGTCGCTGAGCTGGAAGGCCAGGCGGTTGACCGGTCCGACGCTGCGCCAGTCGCGGACGTAGCCCAGCACCTTGACCGGCAGACCGACGGCGGCCAGGGCGGCGGCCAGCCGGCCCTTCATCGTCTCGCTGTACAGCAGGTCCGGACGCTCGCGCCGCAGCAGACGGCGCAGTTTCAGTACGCTGCGCAGCAGGGCCAGGAGGAGCTTGAGCGGATTGCCCAGGCCGCGGATCTCGGTGTAGGAGGGCACCACCACGGGCTCGCAGCGCACGCCCCGCGAGCCGTAGAGCTCGAGGAAGGCCGCGTCGCGCTGGCCGTAGGCCGCCACGGCCTCCCACTCCGGCAGCAGGCCCTCGAGGAAGCCCAGCAGGCTGCGGTGGCTGCCGCCGACGGAGGCGTAGGGCAGGTAGCAGAGGATTTTGCGTTGGTCGGTCATCCGTGATGACCAGCCTACCCGACCAGTTCCCGCCTGTCAACGCCGGGGGCTGGAGAAACGGGGGGCCGCGGCCCCCCGTCGTTTATCCGGTTCTGTCTTCGTCGAGCGGCTGCTTGGCGGTTGGGTAACCCGTGGCGCCCTAGAATGTAAACACCAGATCGACGACACCGCCGACGGACACCGGCGATTCCTCCAGCTCGGCGGTCCCGCCGTCGTACTCCACCTCGCTGGTGGCGTTGTAGTGCAGCAGGGCGCCCACGCCGACGCCGAAGCCGCCGCCGAAGCAGAAATCGGCCCCCACGGTCAGATCGGCGCCGAAGCTGCCGCCGCTGCACTCGAAGGTGTAGTAGGCGTAATCGTCCTCGCGATCCATCGTCAGGTTGGTCAGGGCGTAGCCCAGACCGGCGGCGACGTAGGGCCGCACCGTGCCCTTGGTCAGGATGTTGAACTTGAAGCCCGGACCGACCAGCAGCTCCAGCCAGGTGTTGGTGGCCGGGTAGTAGCCGGCGTAGTCGAACTCGTCGGTGTAGGTCTGCAGCGAGAGGTAGAGCCCGGCGCCGAAGGCCTTGGAGAAGAAGTAGTTGAAGCCCAGGCGGCCGCCGATGTGCAATCCCTCGGTCCAGCCGTCGGGCTCGATGCCGTCGTAGGCGCCGTTGATCGAGACGCCGAACAGTCCGCCGACGTAGAGGCCGAAGTCGCCGCCGCCGCTGGGTCGGCTGGTGGTGGTCGTCGTCGTGGTGGTTTCGTGCTCGTCGGGTTCGGCGCCGACGCGGACCTTGTCGCCCACGGTCAGCATGGTCACCGGGGTGTAGTACTGGGTCACCCGGGCCTCGGAGAGCTCGTCGGCGATGACCGAGGAGACCTCGGCGCTGGCCAGCTCCTCGATGTCGCGCCCCAGGAACAGGCCCGTCTCCGGGTGGTAGTATTCTTCGCCCAGGCGGTAGATGGTCACCTCGTCGCCCACATCGGTGCCCTCCTGGCTGCCCAGGTCGATCTTGATGTTGTCGCCCTCCACGTCGACAACCGTCCCGATGACCGGGATGTTGGCGGCCAGGCGCTCGGCCATCTGGCGCGCGGCTTCCAGTAGATCGTCGAGACTCGCTGACTCGGAGGCCTCGCTCAGCTCGACCTTGCCCAGGTAAACGTCGACGACGCGGACGTTGACCGTGTAGGTCGTGCCGACCTTGGAGACCTTGCCGACGACGACCTTGGAGGCCCCGGCCAACTGGCCCAACTGGACGAAGCACTCGGTGGTGGTACAGCCGGAGAGCGCCAGGCCCTGCTCCTCCATCAGGCCGGCCAGGCGCTCGCGCTCGACGATCTCGAAGCGCTTGGTGTTGATCAGGGCGTCGAGCAGGGTGTCGGCAATGCCCGCGGCCGAGGCCTCGCTGACCCCGGAGGCTTCGAGGCCCAGGAAGGCCACCGACGTCTTCTCGGCGCCCAGGGCGGTCAGGGCCAGACAAACCAGCAGGCCGACAATCAGGTATCTCCGCATATGAACTCCCCCTTTTGACGTATCGGCTACGAACGAATATCACTAGCGTACAATTTCCATATTATAGCTTAGCAGGCGAGGGGGCTCGCATCAATAAGAAAAACTCCGTCCACCGTAGCAGGTGGCGACCCTTTCGCCCGATCGCCGTCGGAAATCGCGGGATTACGGCTGTCAGAGACACATTTTTACCGAAAAATGATGCTATAGTCGGTAAAGGCTGAGGGGCTTCCCGCCAAACCCCCGCCCGCGCCAACACCGCCGGATCCAACAGGGGTGAACCGTTGTCCCATGGGCCCCTCAGGCATAATCACCGTCGAGTACCACTCCATATCTTGCATTGACAGTGAAAGGTTCTCATTCAGGCAAGATGAAATAAAACGCTAACTACCGATATGTCATAATAACTCCGCGTATCATTGTGACATGAGCGGCTGACGGGATGATAATACAAAAAATGCATACAAGA
>WJLX01000162.1 GCA_014728225.1 Candidatus Coatesbacteria bacterium
CGGAACTGGCACGGTTTTTGCATCTCAGCGACCGTTGGAGCGGCGGCAACGCTGCGCTTCCGCAAAAACCGTGCCAGTTCCGGGGCCGATCGCGTCAGGCGGTCGGCGGGGTTTTTCAAAGGTCTCGCGTTCACGGTCTCGCGGGGAGCGGAGTATTGCGGGTTGCGGTGTACTAGTATTGGGGGATCAGTCGCGGTCGGACCAGGCCGTCGTCGTCGACGACGGTCAGCGGCAGCCAGCCGGCGTAGCCCTGGTCGTCGCCGCTCCAGGGCGACCACCAACTGCCGTAGATCCAGTCGTTCCGGCGTTCCTCCACCCGGACGACGTCGCCGTAGAAGGCCCGGGCGGCCAGGGGTTCTCCCTCGGGGGCGTCGTAGACCGGCATGCCGACGGGAGAGGTATCCAGCACCATGTAACTGTTGGGGGCCGCGCCGAGGGCCAGGTAGATCAGGGTCGCGCGACGGCCGTCGGGCGGCGGTTCCTCGCCCCGGTCCAGCGCCGCGCGCCAGGCGTCGTAATCGGCGTTGTAGATATCGCCGAAGTCCGGGTTGAAGGTCTTCCAGCTCTCCAGTCCGCCGACGGGTTCGAGATCGGTGAACTCCCAGACCAGGGCGCGATCGTAATCACCGGCGTAGTCGGGCAGCAGTACGCCTTTGTCGAAGGGGGCGGCGAAGCTCAGCTCGTAGTCGGACTCCCGTTGGGCGGGCGGCAGACAGAAACCCTGGGCGGCGGCCAGGTAGCTCCAGTCGAAGTCGGGGTCGCCGACGACGGTAATCCGTCCCCGACCGATCGGTCCGGCCCAACCCGCTCCGGTGTAGAGGGGGTAGCAGAAACGGAACGAGGTGTAAAGGTAATCCATCGACCATTCGTAGCGTTGGCTGTACTCGACCAGGCGGCTCTCCCCGGCGGGGAACTCGACGTCCCAAGCCGCCAGCAGGGACTCGGCGGCGTGGGGTGGGTTGGCGACCTCCGCCGCGGGATCGGTGGCGCCGTTGCGGAAGTAGAAGTCGGCCCCGACCGCGGGCTCGGTTTCCTGAAGCGGCTCGATCAGCGGCGCCAGCTCCTCCCAGGAGCCGTAATCGCGGTAGCTGTCGGGGTCCCAGACACCGCGGTAGACGGCGTAGGGCTCGACGGGTTCGCCGTCGACACGGATGCTGATCGTTTCGAGGGCCGCCGCTTCGTCCTCGATCCAGAGGTAGGGACCGTAGAAGGGGTGCCGTACCGCCAGCGGTACGTACATGGTGACCGTCTGCGCGGGACCGGTGTTGGTGAACTCGAAGGCGGCGACGACCCGGTTGTCGGGATGCAGTTGCTGGTTTGTTTCCCAATCCAGCTCCCAGCGCTCCTCCTCGGTCAGCTCACGGCCGTCGATCTCGGGGCTCAGCAGCTCGATGACCACCTCTTCGGCGCTCATCGTCACCTGGGTGTCCGCCTCGAGCAGGGGGGCGGCGTTCTGGATCGGATCGCCCAGGTAACCGGCGTCGGCCCAACCGACGGTGCTCAACGCCGACAAGAACACCGCAATCATTTGTCCATCATACCGCATGGCAAACCTCCCGTCCGCCGGGGCGTCAACTATGGAGGGAAACGAAATACTCGATCGAGCGATCGTAGGTTTTCTCGGCCGCGGTGTCGAAGTAGCAGGCCGGCAGCTCGCCCCGGCCGCGGTGGTAGGCGACGCACTCGCAGCAGCGGCCTTTTTTGGGGCAGGGATAGGTGCAGTTGCAGGCCTGGAGGTTGTCTTTTTCTCGATCGCAGCTCGCCATCTCGTTTTACACTCCCATCTGGATAATTGCCAATCCAACAAGGCGACAAACCCACCCTCAAGTATAGCAGATGTCGCCGTTGCGTACTCGGTGCCGGGCCCCATCCGCAGCCCGTCAGCTTGAAAAAGATGAAGCTGGATGCTAAACTGTCACAATTCGAGGGTACTTCTCCACCACTGAAAAACCATTGTCGGGACTGTGCTGTCGAGATAGCTCAACCGAGATAGCTCAACCCGGCTAACCGCCCAGACGGTAAGTGTCCCGATCGCTTACGGCAGCGGCCGGATGGAACCACCGGCACGTTGAGCGCAACCTCGCCGGCGGCGGCCCGCCGTTGTCATTTGTCCGGAGGAGCACATCATGCGCCGTTTGACCATCTTTTTCCTGCTGGCGGCAGTCGGCGTCGGCCTGGCCGCCACCCTGGAGGGCGAGGCCTACGCCGTCTACGACGCCGGCGATGCGCTATTGGGTTACATCGACGAGAACAACCGCATCCTCGATACCGAGTACGAGATCCGCGGTTACATTCAGGCCGACTGCATCAAGGACGACGAATACATCATCCTGGCCTACCTCGAGGACGGCGGCGACGAGAAGCGGATCAAGAACACCTCCTACCGCACCGAGTATTACCTCGAGGTCGATGACGACACCGCCGGCGAGTTGACCGACCGTTCCTTCAGGGTGCTGGCCACCTGGGACAGCGGTGAGATCTCCGATGACGACTACGACCTGCTGGTGACCTATGAGTGGGACGATCCGGACACCGACAAGATCGAGGGTCTCAAGGGCCACCAGGTGATCTACTACCTGCTCTACTTCACCGATCTGCTGGAGGACTAGGCGGGGTCGGCGTTAGTTCCCGACGACCCGCCGGGTGAAGGTCGGAGCAGCGGTCACGCAACGAACAGGCAAGACGAACCAGGCAAGACGAACCAGGCAAGACG
>WJLX01000163.1 GCA_014728225.1 Candidatus Coatesbacteria bacterium
CCAGCAGCAGGTTCTGCCAGCGATAGTGCAGCCGTCGCAACGACCAGTAGGCTGCGAAGAACAGCGGCAGGAAGATCAGGAAGGCGAGGGAGTTGAAGGGTATCGGTTGCCGGGTTGGGGGCGCAGCGAGTAAAGGCGGATTATACGCCACGGCGCGGCGGCGGGCAAGGTCGAAGCGGCCTGAGCTGGGATCCGAGCCCTTGGCTCAGGTCGACGAAGCGTGTCAGCCCGCTTGTTGAGCGTCTTCGGGTCCCGGATCATGAGGTTCTCGAATAATGGTAGACGGGGACGACACGCTCGACAAGGCGCCTTCTCGGGGATGGAACAATTGACGGCGACAAAGTGCTGCATGCTTATAACTTAGAGATTATCAACTAATAATGATTAACAAGCGTGAAGTATGCTCCTGAGATAGTTTAGCGCTTTTTCGTCGTCGCGATGGTTATATCTGAACGACCTCTCACGGATATAGAGTCTGTTGTTACGCTTGAAGACGTCGTGGAAGGCCTTTTGGCTGTGTTTGGGGTAGCCCGGGAAGTTCTAGAGGCCGTTGATAGGCACCTTGCCGTGTTCTTCAGCATCGCGAGGATCGCGCCCGGCAGGTGCTTCTCGCTACAATTGGGCGGCTGGATGACACGAACCTCCCCGCCGCGCTTGAGCAGCTCTAAGACGGGGAGCTTACCACTCGCCCCCCCGTCCACGCTTGCCCTGGCGGTAACCGCCGAAGTAGGGCTCGTCTAGCTCGATGTGCCCCTCGGGCTTCTCCAGCCCGGCTTCGCGGTTGGCGGCGCTACGCTCGCGGATGATACGATAATACTCGGCCGCTCAGGCTGCGGTTACCTCAAGCCAAAACAGCTCGGCTGTCAACTCGCCCATTTCTGCCGATAACCCATGTCGAGCGGGTTTGCAGGTAAAAAGCGCTTGCGACAGCGCTTGCACATCCGCCGCCCGTCGGCGCATCGGTGGTGACAGCGGTGGTTACACCTTGGCCACTTGACTTGCCGATCCCCCGTCCTGTCCTTCCCCGCCTCATCCCCCCGGTTGGTGTCAGAAAAAATACTCGTTCACGCCGAGATAAGTAATCAACTGCAATATCTGCTGTTCATCTGCTGTGATAATCCCATAACTTATTATCATAAAGACAGTTAAAGGTTAGCGGGTCATGGTCGTTGTTTTTGTGTTATGGCTGAGCGTGAGCGGCTTCAGGGTCGCGAGTCTGGCACGGGTCAAAAACCGAGGACGGGTCGCCCCGTCCTCGGTCGTTTTTTCGGGTTCTGCCGGGCCTGGGCGTGGGCCTAGTACATGCCCATGCCGCCGCCCATACCGCCCATGCCGCCGCCGGGAGGCATGGCCGGAGCCTTCTCCTCCTCGGGCTTGTCGGCGATCAGGGCTTCCGTGGTCAGCATCAGCCCGGCGATGGAGCCGGCGTTCTGCAGGGCGATCCGGCTGACCTTGGTGGGGTCGATGATGCCCTTCTCGAGCATATCGCCGTACTCGTTGAGATAGGCGTCGAAGCCGAAGGAACCTTCGTTCTCCTTGACCTTCTCGACGACGATCGAACCCTCCTGGCCGGCGTTGTGCACGATGTGCCAGAGGGGCTTCTCGAGGGCCTTGCGCACGATTTCGGCGCCGGTGGCCTCGTCGCCCTCGAGCTCGAGCTCGTTGAGCTTGTTCATCGCCCGCAGGTAGGCGATGCCGCCGCCGGGAACGATGCCCTCTTCGACGGCCGCCCGGGTGGCGTGCAGGGCGTCCTCGACGCGGGCCTTCTTCTCCTTCATCTCGGTCTCGGTGGCCGCGCCGACCTTGATGACGGCGACGCCGCCGGCCAGCTTGGCCAGCCGCTCCTGCAGCTTCTCGCGGTCATAGTCCGAGGTGGTCTGCTCGATCTGGTTCTTGAGGGTCTTGATGCGACCCTCGATGTCGGCCTGGGAGCCGGCGCCCTCGACGATGGTGGTGTCTTCCTTGTTGACGGTGATGCGCTTGGCCTGACCCAGGTCGTTGATGGTGGCGTTCTCGAGCTTGAGACCCAGCTCCTCGGAGATGACCTGGCCGCCGGTCAGGGTGGCGATGTCCTTGAGCATCTCCTTGCGGCGGTCACCGAAGCCCGGAGCCTTGACGGCGCAGACCTTCAGCGTACCGCGGATCTTGTTGACCACCAGGGTGGCCAGGGCCTCGCCCTCGATGTCCTCGGCGATGATCAGCAGCGGCTTGCCCGACTGGGCGACCTTCTCCAGCACGGGGAGCAGGTCCTTCATGGCGCTGATCTTCTTCTCGTTGATCAGGACCATGACGTCGTCCAGGGCCGCTTCCATGCGGTCGGTATCGGTGACGAAGTACGGCGAGAGGTAGCCGCGGTCGAACTGCATACCCTCGACGAGATCCAGGCTGGTCTCCATGCCCTTGGACTCCTCGACGGTGATGACGCCTTCCTTGCCGACCTTCTCCATCGCCTCGGCGATACGCCGGCCGATGGTGCGGTCGTTGTTGGCGCTGATGGTGCCGACCTGCTCGATCTCCTTGCTGTCGGTCACGTCGCGGCTGAGGTTCTGCAGGTCCTCGACGACGGCCTCGACGGCCTTGTCGATACCGCGCTTGAGGCCCATCGGGTTGGCGCCCGAGGTGACGTTGCGCATCCCCTCGCGGAAGATGGCCTCGGCCAGGACGGTGGCCGTGGTGGTGCCGTCGCCGGCGACATCGGAGGTCTTGCTGGCGACCTCGCGGACCATCTGGGCGCCCATGTTCTTGAAGGGCTCCTCGAGCTCGATCTCCTTGGCCACGCTGACGCCGTCCTTGGTGACGTTGGGCGAGCCGAACTTGCGGTCCAGAACCACGTTGCGGCCCCGCGGGCCCAGGGTGGCCTTGACGGCCTTGGCCAGGAGGGTCACGCCTTCGAGCATCTCTTTGCGCGCGTCCTCGCTGAATTCCAGGATCTTAGGCATACTCACGCTCCTACGTAAGATGGTTTATCCGTTGCGGACAAAGCTGGGTGAAATCGGGTTGCGAGACCGGGTTACTCGATCACGCCGAGGATGTCGTCTTCACGCATGATGACGTACTCCTCGTCGTCGATCTTGACCTCGGTGCCGGTGTACTTGCCGAACAGGACCTCCTGGCCCTCCTTGATCCGGGGGTTCAGCAGGCTGCCGTCGTCGGTGCGCTTGCCCTCACCGACGGAGACGATCTTGCCGCGCTGCGGCTTCTCCTTGGCCGTGTCCGGGATGATGATCCCGCCGGCCGTCGTCTGCTCTTCCTTCTCCAGGCGCTTGACCAGCACGCGGTCGCCCAGTGGTTTGAATGCCATCGTCCTCTCTCCTTGGGTGTATGGCTGGGGTTGTCGGGTTGACACTGAAGTGATCTCGATTGTGAACGCTTATCTATCAGGGCCGCCGGAAGACACTCCGGCTCGTCATCCTCTTCGCGGCGTGCGTTAAGAGCCCCCACGTACCCGCACGCCTCACCCTTGATACCTATGCAAAACCCGTGCCAAGTTGCACGGGTCGCATTATCAACACCTTACGCAATCGCCCCTCAGCCGCGGTCCCCCGCGGCAACGCCAGCTTGACCGGCGCCGCAGGCCGAGTGTGCCAAAACGGCGGGGAGGATATCGATAAATGCTGCTAGATTGAATTGGTCAGCATCCACGTCCTCGAGCACGTCGCCGAGCCCGCCGCCTTCGCCGAGAAGGTCGGCAAGGCGCTCAAGCCCGGCGGCCTGTGGTTCAACTACATGCCCAACGTGGCCGTCACCGAGGCCCACAACTTCGACGCGGCCCACGGCGCGGACTGGATCCACTTCCGACCGACCGGAGAGCCGCAACACATCAACTTCTTCGATCCGGGGACGGCGCGGTGGCTGATCGAACAGGCCGGCCTGGAGTACGTCGGCGGCGGCGAGCGGGACGACGACATGTGGACCTGGGCGCGACGCCCCGCATAGTGTAGGGCGGCCCCTCCGCGGGCCGCCGCATAGAAAAGGCCCGGCGCGGGCCGGGCCTTCGCTCTTTGACAGCACTGTCTACGGCCGGTCGGCCTTGATGGCGCCCCAACTGAGCTCCTCGACCGCCGTGTCCGGCGTCCACTCGATCCGCAGCATGTAGTCGCGGACGCGGTCGTACCATGAACCGCTGCTGCAGTAGTATGAGTGTGAGTCGGGTGGATAGTCCGGGCCGGTGCCGTCGTCCAGCAGGTAGGAGGGAGCGCTGATGTTGCCCAGGATGACGAAGAAGGCGCTGGGGACATCGACGGGCTCGTCCGGGGTGAAGGTGGACCAGTAATCCTGGGTCCAGGAGCCGACGAGGGGGCCTTCGAGGAGCTCGTCGGGCTTGCACTGGCGGACGGAGTAGATATAGACCAGCGGCGGATCGGCGCTCTGGAAGTTGGACACGGCGACGCGGAAGGCGGTGATCGTGCCCGGCAGGCCGCCGGTATCACCGGGACTGCCGTACTCCTCCCCGAACGAGACGCCCATGAGCTCGTCATCGGTGGCGCCGCCCTCGACGCCGTCGTCCCAGTAGAGCTCCGTGGCGCCGGCAACGGCGACAAGGACGAGAAGCAATGCGGTAAGTTTTCTCATTTCTCCCTCCAGTTCCCCTGCATTTCCCACGTCACTCATAATATAACGCGGGTGTGACACTTATCAAGTCGGACTTAAAAGATAACCGCTAGAACGGGGCGCGGAGGGGATAAAAGAAGCGCCCCCTCAGATGAAGGGAGCGCTTCGGCGTGTTTGGGAACACGCTTTCAGGTCCGCGTACTCATAAGATACACCAAAAACGGAGAACCGTCAAGTTTTATATGTGGAGGCGACGGGACTCGAACCCGTGATGCAGGTTCCGCGGACCTGAGTGTTCCCACTACACCACGCCCC